>CAZGNU010000005.1:0-681 GCA_964527325.1 uncultured Candidatus Peribacteria bacterium
CTTGAAAAAGCATATTTACTGGTTCTATGTTTACTGTTTGAATACTTGTTGTATTGTTGTGAGTGTATGCCTTTGAATCATGATTATCAACAATCCCTAGTGAGTCATGATTCAAGTCTGGTGGTTCTCAAATATTATCTATAGCATCAGGTTGAGGATTTGATAGAACTACTGATAGCTTAGAAGCTCTTTCAAACAAAATCAGTGCTAACGAAACAAAAATTGATACTGTTGATACAAAAGTGGACTGAATTTCTTGAGGTTGAGTTTCTTGGGCTGGTTATACTGCTGCATATCAATGATATGCAATATGATGAACAAAATGATTTGCAACAAAATGTAATACCGCTTATTCGTGATCAAAACCTATGTCTTATCAAGATTGGATAGATTTATGAACAGAATATCCAAGCACACAAAACGCTCGGTTAATTGATTGAAGCTATTCATCATACTATTCTTCTAATCCTTATCAATTTTCAAAAGATTGAAATGATATCGATGTTAGTTCTTGACAATATCCTATGTGTGGATGATGGTCAGGTGATTATAGATGACCATACATTCATGCTTCAAACTGAGATATTTATATATCTGGTTGTACTAGTTCTTTAAGACTTCCTTGTGTCTATAAATAATAATATATAAACTTAACTTACATGAAAAAAATACTTAACTCTG
>CAZGNU010000005.1:781-41836 GCA_964527325.1 uncultured Candidatus Peribacteria bacterium
CTTGAAAAAGCATATTTACTGGTTCTATGTTTACTGTTTGAATACTTGTTGTATTATTGTCAGTTTCTGCTTTTGATTCTTACTTAACAACTACTCCTTGAGATTCTTGAAATCAATCTTTAGGTTCTATGATTTTATCTATAGCCCCTGGTTGAGGTTTTAATAGAACTACTGATAGTTTAGAGGCAATAAGAGATAAAATCGATACCCTTTGATGAGGTGATTATCAAAATTGTGAAACTGTTGTTCAACAAAGAACAAATGCTATAGATTCGACCATAACATGTCCAATATGAAAATCCATTCGTTCTCATGCTACTACTTGTTATGGTATGATGTGTTGAATTAAAAGTATGACAAAAACTAGTATAAGTTGATGAGCAGATTGAATAAATACTCATTATTTTACTGCAAGCATTTTATGCTGTGATGATTAATTATTAAATATTTTAAATTTAATTTCTATGAAAAAAATACTTAACTCTGCTTGAAAAAGCATATTTACTGGTTCTATGTTTACTGTTTGAATACTTGTTGTATTGTTGTGAGTGTATGCCTTTGAATCATGATTATCAACAATCCCTAGTGAGTCATGATTCAAGTCTGGTGGTTCTCAAATATTATCAAAACTTTCTACTTGATGATTTAATAGAACTACTGATAGTTTAGAGGCTATTTCTGATAAAGTTGATGCTATTTGAGGTTGAGTTACCTGGGTTTGATATACTTCAAGTACTAATAGTTGAAATATGGGCTATACAAAATGAATGATTGATAAATGTGACTCTTATTCTTCATGATCTGTACCTATGACTTATCAAGATATGTTGGATTTATGAAAAAACTATCCATATACAGAAGACGCTTGGATAATAGATGGATCATATGCTTCTAATGCAATACAATTTACAAAAGATGGTTATTCTCTTTCTTCTACTTCGGCTAATCAACCTATTTGTAATTGATGGAGTCAAAACTCTAATTCGTATATGTGACCTAGAATACGTACCAATTGATATATGATGTTAAGCTCTTGTGATGTTAATTATAAAATTCCTTGTGTCTTTAAATAAAAATTTAAACTTAACCTAATTTACTTATGAAAAATAATCAAAAAGCGTTTACTCTTGTAGAGTTAATTGTGGTGATTGTTATACTATCAATTCTTGGGACAATCTCATTTATTTCTATGGAATCTTATGGTAGATCATCAAGAAATAGTGTGAGAATTTCTGATGTGAAAAAAATGGAATCTGGTTTGGAATTATTCAGTATTAATGCTGGTAAATATCCTGATCCAACTTGAGGTGTTCCAGTAACATATAGCTGATCAGAAGTTTGGACTCAATGAGTTTTTTGAGACTCAGTTATAACAAATATTAAAACTATAGACAAGGCTCCTAAAGATCCTTTGGTGCAAAACTTGTATACATATTCTAGACTAAATACAAAACTAGAATTTGAAATTTGAGCAATGCTTGAAGGAGATGCGTTAACTAACAATATAATAGAATGAGCTTACGCAGAAGCTGCAGATGATGCTGTATCATATATACATGGAACTTACAACTGAGTAGTTGCTAAAGTATATACTTGAGGATTAAACTATGTTCTTGCTGTACCTACAATTATTTCTTCAGATTTAGGTGATTCAGATGTATTAAATATAATATCAAATCTATCTTTAGCCTTTAATGGTTCAGATAACATTGCTGCTTCATATCAGCCTAGATGATACACATCAACTGGGGGGTTTGATTATAATTCTGCTACTCCTAGTAATATAGTAGTATATTCTACTTCTGATTTAGATGATTTAAGTACTGACTGACAAAACCTAAGAGACCTTACAACATGACTTCAAACAGCCTATAGTTGAACAAGTATTGAAAATGAAACTATTTATGCTTCAATATTAAATATAAATACTAATGTAGATGCTGAAGTAGTTTCTGTTGTTTGATATATAGTAAATAATGAATTGTGATGAAATATTGAAATAGTTAATGTTGTTCAATGAGCAATAAATACTTGAGGATATGCTTCAAGTGAAACATCTGGATGGATAGAAATATGAATAAATGTTGATTGAAGTACTATTACTGGATACTCAGAATCAGAAACGTTATGATGGATATGTTTCGATGCTAGTTGTGATTCTACTGTAACAAGAGATGTTCCAACATGAAACCTATCATGATATGCTCTATCAGAAGTATTTGGTTGGATAGATATGTCAGATGTAAGCATAAATGACGCTTGAGAGTTTAGTTGATACTGAGAAAGTGAGGTACTTGGTTGGATTAGTTTTAATTAATAAATAACAAAAATATTATGAAAACAAATATTTTAAAAAAAATGTGAACTAGTATGTTAACTGGATGAGCCTTTGTTGTTGGTTGAATTATCATGATTCTATGAGTTTCAGCATTTGATTCATTTTTAACAACAACTCCTTGAACAGCTTGAAATCAATCTTTTGGTTCTCTAATATTATCAAAAGCTTCAGGATGAGGTTTTGATAGAACAACTGACAGCCTAGAGGCTCTTTCTGAAAAAATGGTCTCAATGGATGCAAAAATTGATGCAATACCTACTTCTACTTGAGGTTGAGTTTTTACCAAATGTCAGGTAAAATTTGCATCTTCAGCTACATACCCTTCTTGTCCTAGTTGATATTCAAATATTGATACTTATTCATCTGCTTATATTAATCATTGGTTTCGGTCAAGCGTTAATTATCGTCGGTCTGGGCTTCGGTATCAAACTATAAATGATGATGATTGGGGATATTCATCAAATACTCAAAGTAGAACATCTACACTTGCATGTACTATTTGTGAAAAAAACTAGATAATCTAGTTTTTTTTATTTGAAAATATATTTATAAAAAACTGGTTTTCTGTAAATAATTTTAAAATTTTACCTGTATTTTATCATTATTTGATTAATCAGAATATCCATAAAGGAATTATATGATTATTTTCAGAAATCGTTATATCATCTTTTATGATGTATGTGTTTTTGGGGTATTTATTTTGTTTTTTATGTTTTCATCATACCTCAAAATTGAAAACTTTATCATATATTTCTAGTGTAAAATCACCTTTTTTTGGTACAAAAATTTCTGACTTTGGAATTTTTCTTAATTGTGAAATAAAAAAAGACTCCCTTAATATTCAAATATCTGTTTTCTTTGAATAAGAATTATATAAATTTGGATTTCATAAAAATATTTTATTTTCTTTTCTTACTCTTTCAGACAAATTTCAAAACTTTGGAATTAATGCTACTAATCAAATCTTATTAAGTAAATTCAATGCATTTTCAACAACTACTTTATTTAATCAAATTTTTACTCAAAGGTTTGTATAACTTAATTCTGAAGGAGTTGAGTTTGAAATAAAATAAAAAAGTTTTCTTAATTTATCAATAGAAACAGTTTTAAAATCTAAAAATACAGGTAAATCCTCAATAATTATTTTATCAAGAAGTATTTGAATATTCTTTGTAAAATTTTGTATAGTTATATCTTTTGAAAAAGGATAATATCATATATTTAAATATTCTTTAAAATATTTTTCTTTAATTTCTGTAAAATATTTTCAACTAATCTCTTTATGATTTTTTAAAATATCTTCTAAAGAAAATGATTGTACATTAATATTATGAAAATACCTTAAATATTCAGAAAAATTTAATGGATAAATATTATAAAAATCAACCCTTCTAGCAAGATCTAAAACTCATTTAAATAAATCTAGTTCACTAGATCAAGAAAAAATAATTTTTAATTTAGGAAAACTATCATATATATTTTTTATCTCTATGGTCCAATTCTTATATTTGTGAATTTCATCAATATATATTTCTGTAATACTATGCTCATTATATAAATAATGAACAAATAAAAATAGTCCATTTACCTTTATTGATGAATTATCTGCAGAAAAATAAAATCATTTTCATGTTTCCTTTATTTTTTGAAGCATTATTGTTGTTTTTCAAATTCATCTTTCTCATATAAGTCATATCATTTTATTTTTCCATTCAATTTGCTTACAACAATCTCTTTTAAACTCTAAAGATACTTCATTAAGAAGCTCTTTATGAATTCATAGTAATATTTGATAATCTTTATTCATAGTTACTGTAATGACTATTAATTAAATACAGTAGTCATTATAACATCTATCAATAAAAAAGTCAAACTTTTATTAATTATTTGATTCAACTTACTTTTCTTGTATAATCAAAAATATGATAATTAATTTATAAAAACATGTTCAAAATAGAAACTTGAGTCGACAATCCGATTCTTAGAAAAATTGCAGATGAAATCCTTGATAAAGATTTCAAAAAAACAGTTAAGCTTGGAAGGGAAATGATTAAATATATCAAAAATCCTGATAATGGCTGAGTTGGGTTAGCTGCTCCTCAGATATGACAAAGCATAAAACTTATAGTAGTTAATTTGATGAATGATCGGGAAGATGAAAGTTTTAAAACTGTTATGATGATAAATCCTGAAATTTTAGAATCTAGTGAAGAAACTGATATAGAGACTGAATGATGTTTATCTGTTCCAAAAGTTACGTGAAAGGTAGAAAGGCCTATAAAAATAAAACTAACGTTTAAAGACCAAAAAAACACTAAAAAAACACTATTTCTAGAATGATTGCATGCTAGAATCGTCCAACATGAAATAGATCACTTAAATGGTATATTGTTTGTAGATTATTTGAAATAAATAATATTATATACAAAATATATACAATAAGTTTGTATTTTAAAATTATCTGAATATAATATTAAAGCTTCCCTAGGGAAGCTTTTCCTTAGGAAGTAATATTTTATTTCCTAACTAGATTACAATGGGAATATATTTATCCTTCAAAACAAGGAAGGGATATATTTTTGCTTTCAGACTTACAAAAAGTAAGCCAAAAAAGAAAGCATAAAAAAAGAGAGGTTGTCCCCTCTCTTTTTTATTTTCCTCAGATTACAATGAGTTAATACAAGTATAATATATTTTTTTCAAAAAGCAAAAGATTTTACTGAAATCTACTGAAATCTACTATAATCTTGCATTTTAAGTTCTGCATCTGTTTTTCTTACTATATCAAGTATAACAGAAACTATAATAATTAATCATGCAGCAGAGATAATGAAATCTACCGATTGTCACATTATTTTTGACATTATGTATGGTAACACAGCTATTAATGCTAAGAATCATCCACCGAATAAGTTAAGGTGTTCTGATACTTTTGCTAAATAGTTAGCAGTTTCAAAACCAGGTCTGATACCAGGAATATATCCTCATCTTTTCTGAATACTTTCAGCAACGTCTTCCGTATTAAAAGTAATTGATACATAAAAGAAAGAGAATCATAATACTAGTAAGAAGTATATTCATATAAATATCCATGAAGGATTTGTCATATTAAAATACTCAAGTAAAAAAGTTCATATTTTTGTTGCCATTTCACTTGATCAATCACGAGTTAATATTTGACCAATAATTGCAGGAAAAGTAACAAGTGACACAGCAAAAATTATTGGAATCATTCATGCTTGATTTATTCTAATTGGAAAATATGATTTTTCTTCTCTACCAGTTCTAGTATAAATAATTGGAATTCTTCTATTTCATTCTGTAAACTTAATAATTATGTAAATAATTACAAGTGTAGCAATTACTAAACTAATAAATAGTGGGTAGTCTCATGCTTGTATATGACCCATAATTACTCAAGGAACAGATGAAAGTACTCACGCAGTTATTATAACACTTATACCATTTCAAATACCTACTTCTGTCATCACCTCACCTAACCACATTAAAAATATAGTTCAAGCTGTAATAATTGTCATCGCAGTTAATACTGTTTGCGTGTTAGATAAATCAATTATAGTACCTGAAGCTAAAGTATTTAATAATACTATCATTCAATATGATTGAACAAAAGCCAATGGCAAAGTTAACCATCTAGTGTATTTTGTAATTTTCTTTTGTCCTGCTTCTCATTCTTTTTGTAAATCTCCAATTTTTGGAACAATTACTCAAAGTAATTGAATAATGATTAATGCATTTATATATGGAGAAAGCCCCATTAAGATAATTGAAAAATTAGATAATCAACCTCACATCAAAGCACTAAAAAATGATAATCCCTTATTAGCTTCCATAATTGTTGCTAATTTAGATGTATCAACCCCGTAAACAGGTATTACAGATAATACTTTGTAAACTAAAACTAAAACCAAAGTGGCTATAATTTTTTTTCTTACACTTTTATTTTTAAACACTGATTTTATACTACTAATCATCTTAGAAATATTTAAAAATTATTTTGTTTCAAGTTTTCCTCAAGCTTTTTCAATAGCTTTTACAGCTGTAGCAGATGCTTTATCAACAACAACTTCTACTTTTGCAGTTAATTTTCAAGCCCCTAACAATTTAATAGGAAGAGTTTTTCTTCTAACTACATTGTTTTCTAATAAAACTTCTTTATTAATAGTTGTAATCCCTTTTTCAGCTAATACAGCTAAATCAGAAAGATTTATAACGTTATAAATCGTTTTAAATTTTGCATTTGAAAAACCTTTTAATTTAGGCATTCTTCTGAATAAAGGAGTTTGTCCTCATTCAAACCAAGCAGCTACTCAACCACCAGATCTAGAATTTTGACCATTACATCCTCTACCACAGTAAGTTCCTAATCCAGAACCATTTCATCTACCAAGTCTCTTAGAAGTTTTTCTAGAGCCTTTATTTGGTTTTACGTTTGTTAAAGATAACATGTTTTTTAAGTTAAGTTATTTTATTTTTTAGGTGCTTCTTTAAATGAAGTTAACGCTTGTATTGTAGCTCTTGCATTGTTAATTAAGTTCGAAGAACCATATCTTTTAGCAAGAATATCTTTATATCAAGCAACTATCAAAACTTTTCTAGCAGCTCAACCAGCAATAATTCACGTACCTTTTGAAGCAGGGTGTACCATAATTTTTGCAGCTTTATATTTAGCTTCAACATTATAAGGAACAGTTCCTTTTTCAATTCTAACATCTGTTAAGTTCTTTTTAGCATTAGAAACAGCTTTTGCAATAGCATCAACTACTTCCCATGATTTTCAAGTTCATAAAGCTACTCTTCATTTACCATCTCAAATTACCATAACAGCTCTAAATCTAAGTTGTCTACCTCATGAAGTAACTCTTGTTACTCTATCAATAGCAAGCAACTCTTCTTTAAATTCTTTTCTTGGTTTTGAAAATTTTCATTTTCTATTATTTTTTCCAGAAAAAGCCATACTTTTTTAGATTAATTAATTAAAATTTAAGTCCTCATGCTCTAAGAGCTTCAGCTAACGCTTTTACTCTTCCATGATATGCAAATCAACCTCTATCAAAAACTATTGTTTCAATTTTTAATTTAAGTATATTTTTTGCCATCTCTTCTCATACTTTTGTAGCCATTTCTGTTTTACTACCTGATTTTTTTAGTTTTAAATCAGAAAAAGAAGTAAGAGTTGTTCAAGTTTCATCATTAATAAGTTGAGCATACATATTTGTATTACTTCTATAAACTGCTAAACGAGGTACAGAAGCTGTTCAACTTATTTTAGCTCTAATTCTATTTTTTCTTCTTAATCTTTTTAATGTTTTTTGTAACATTTTTAAAATTATTATAAGTTAAATTTTTTATTTTGCACCAGTTTTACCAGCTTTTCTATTAATATGTTCTCATACATATTTAATTCATTTACCTTTATATGGTTCTGGTTTCTTTTTAGCTCTAATTTTAGAAGCTACTTCTCATACTAATTGTTTGTCTATTCCTGAAATATGTAATATATTTTTAGATTTATCATCTAAAGCTATTTTTACTCATTCTGGCATAGGCATATCAACTTTATGTGAATAACCAATACTTAATGTAAGTTTACTTCCTGCTACTTCAAATTTATAACCAACTCAAACGATTTCTAAACTTTTTTTGTAACCTTCTGTTACTCAAACAACCATATTATTAATAATTGATCTAGTTGTTCCCCATAAAGCATTTGCAGAATCATCTAATGGTGTAACTATTACTTCATTATCTACTTTTTTTACTTCTATTTTTAAAGAGTAATCAAAAGATAATTCTCATAATGGTCATTTTACTTTTATATTGTTATCTTTTAAAGTTACTTCAACCTTATCAGAGATAACAACAGGCATTTTACCTATTCTTGACATCTTTTATATAATTATAAATATAAATCGGAACTTCTGTTATAAAACAGAATCTCGTCTATAATATTAAAGTGATTAATATACTTCACAAAGTAATTCACCACCAACATTTAAACTTCTAGCTTCATATCATGTAACAACTCATTTTGGAGTTGAAACTATATAAATACCTTGTCCATTTCTAGATTTTTTTATGTCTTTTGCACCAACATAAATTCTTTGTCCTGGTTTACTTATTCTTGAAAGAGTAGGAACATATTTAGTAGTTCTTACATCATTAAGAGTAACTTTTATTGACTTTTTATTGTTTCATTCATCAACAATTTCGAATGACACAATATATTTATTTTTCTTAAGAATCTTAGAAATATCAGCTTTTAGTTTAGAATATGGAATTTTAATTTCAATTATTCTAGCCATATAAGCATTTCTGATTCTTGTTAATAAATCTCCAATTGGATCTATTATCATAACATATGAATTAATAAATAAATTTATTTTTTTGTACTATCTATATCAAAGTAAAATTGTTTTTACTATTTTCAAAAAATTGTAAAAATAATTTTACTTTGATATATTTTACCAACTAGATTTTCTAACACCTGGTAATTCTCAAGCATTAGCTTTTTCTCTAAAGCATATTCTGCAAATATCAAATTTTCCTAGATATCATCTAGTTCTACCACAGATACCACAACAGTTAAATACTTTTGTAGATTCTTTTGGTTTTCTTCAATCTTTTATTGCTTGCAAAAAAGTCTTTTTTAATCTATTAGCTTTTGCAATTTTTGACTGTCTAGCCATCTTTCTTTATTTTATAAAGTAAACTTTTATTTAGAAAAAGGAAATCACATTTCTGTTAACAATTCCTTTCAAGCCTCTTTGTTTTTAGCAGTTGTTTTAACTGTTATTTGTAATCAATGATTTTTAATTACATCATTTTGAGGAATTTCCATAAATATAGAATGTTCCTTTATTCAAAAGTTATAATTACCTTGATTATCAAATCCTCTTTTATTAATTCATCTAAAGTCTCTTACTCTTGGTAATACAACATGAATTAGTTTTTCTAGAAAATTGTACATAGAGTCTCCTCTTAAAGTAACAGTTAATCATACTGGCATTCAAGCTCTTAATTTAAAGTTTGATATTGCTTTTTTAGCGTATCTAACAGTACAAGCTTGACCTGCAATTAATGATAAATGTTCTTGTAAAGAAGAAAAATCTTTACCACCTGTTCTTACATATGTTCAAATTCACATATTTAAAACTACTTTTTCTAATTTTGGAATTTCCATTATATTAGATGTTTGTAATTTATCTTTTAGAGTAGGAACAATTTCCTTTAAATATTTTTCCTTAAGCATTTTATTATTTATAATATAAGTAAATTATTTAATAATAAATTTTTTAGCTTCTCAAGCGTTTTCTTTAACTGCTTTTTTAGAGAATCTAAATTTCTTTATTTTTCCTTTTTCCTTTATTGTAACAAATCCAACTCTTGTAGGTTTATCTGTAAAAGGACAAATAAGCATTACGTTTGATGCATTAATTGCTTTTTCAAATTTTACAATTTGACCTGGATTAGTTCATTGTTTTTTAATATGTTTAGTAACTATATTTACTCACTTAACAATTATATTGTTAGTATCTGTAAATACTTTTAGGACTTCAGCTATTTGGCCTCTATCTTTTTTCTTACCAGACATAATTATAACTTTATCTCAAGTTCTAATTTTCATAATTCTTTGTTTAATAATTATAATACCTCTGGAGCTAAACTCATTATTTTTTGAAATCCTTTTGCTTTTAATTCTCTAGCAACAGGTCCAAATATACGAGTTCATCTTGGAGCCTTGTTATCATCTATAATAACGCAAGCGTTATCATCGAATCTAACACATGACCCATCTTTTCTTCTTACTTCTTTTTTAGTTCTTACAACTACAGCTTTTACTACTTTTTTCTTTTTTACTGTTCCATCTGGAGCAGCTTTTTTAACAGTACAAACTATAATATCTCCTATAGAAGCATATCTTCTATGAGAACCTCCAAGTACCTTAATACATAATACTTCTTTAGCTCAAGAATTATCAGTAACTGCTAGTCTTGATTCTGTTTGTATCATAAGATATCAATTCTTAAAAGTTAAATTTTTTCTACTAACTCCCATCTTTTTAATTTAGATGTTGGTTTAGTTTCTTTTATAACAACTTGATCTCACTCAGAACAAGTATTTTTTTCATCGTGTGCATAAAATTTTTTAGTTACTCTAAATCTTTTTTTATATTTAGAATCACTTTTATAAGTATGTACAGATACAACAATTGTTTTGTCCATTGCTACGCTTGTAACAATACCTTTTTTTGTTCTCATACTATTGTATAATTAAAAATAATTAACCGATGTTAAATCATTTTGAAGTTGCTATAGTATTTACTTTAGCAATATATCTTCTAAGAGCTTTAATTAAATGAATTTGCTTTAACTCACCTAATTCTTTTTTCATTTTTAAGACAAATAGCTCTTTTGATGATTTAACTAATTCAGACTTTAAGTCTGCTTCATTTAATTCTTTAAGTTTGTCTAATTCTTTTAGTTTTAAATCTTTTATTTCTTTCATTTTAAAAATGATTAATCAACTATTATTTTGGTTTTCACAGGTAATTTATAAGAAGCAAGTCTAAAAGCTTCCCTTGCATCTTCTGGTTCTACTCATGTTATTTCGAATAACACTCTACCAGGTTTTACAGGAGCTCTATACATTTCTACAGATCATTTACCTCAACCCATTGGAACTTCTAACGGTTTAGCAGTAAAAGCTTTGTCAGGAAAAATTCTTATCCAAATTTTACCTCATCTTTTTATTGCTCTAACCATAGCCCTTCTTGCAGATTCGATTTGTCTAGAAGTGATAAATCATCTTGTAGTAGCTTTCAGTGCATAATCACCGAAACTAATAGTAGATCATCTAACAGCTTTCCCTTTTAATCTTCATCTAAAGGTCTTTCTATATTTAGTTTTCTTTGGTTGTAACATTTTTACACGCAGTTAGTATATAAAAAAATCTGAAAAGTCAAATTTTTATTTCTTAAAAATATCTCATTTATAAATCCATATTTTAAGTCAAATAGTTCCGTACACAGTTTCAGCCCTAACATTAGTATAATCTATATCAGATCTAATTGTTTGTGTTGGGATATTTCCTTCTTTAAAAGTTTCTTTTCTTGCAATTTCAGCTCAGTTTAATCTTCCTCATACTTTGATTTTGATTCACTTAGCTCATTTTTCCATAGTTTTAGCTATAGCTTGTTTGATTGCTCTTTTATAAGGCATTCTTTTTTCTACTTGATTTGCAACATTGAATCATACAATTTTTGCACTTAAGTCAGGATTTTTTATATTTCTAATTTCTAAATTAACTTTTGCTCAAAGCTTTCTAGTTAATAGAGAAACTATTCTATCTTTATTTTCACCAGTTTTACCTAAAATTAGAATAGATTTAGCAGTATACACTACTATATCAAAACTATCTTGGTTTCTAGCTACTAATACATCTCAAACTGGAATACCAGTTAGTTCTTTGTCTAAGATTTCTCTAGCTTTAATATCTAGCCCTAAAGAATCTTTATAAGTTTTTTTATCTTCATACCAAGTAGATTTCCATGATTTAATATATGGAATTCTAAATGCTATTGGATTAACCTTGTGTCACATAAATACTTTTATATTAATAATTATAATGAATAACTCTAGCCTCTTGTGGGCCGGATATTATTTTACCTGTAATTCTAATATTATATTAGATGTTCTTTTTAGTATAGGATGAGATCTTCATCTTGATACTGGATTTCATCTTTTGTAAACAACTCATTTGTTTACACTTAGAGTGCTTATATATAAAGTAGATAATTTTTGATTATCATTATTTTCAGCATTTGCAACTGCAGAAGCTAAAACTTTATATAAAAGGTCTGCTCATTTTTTAGGGGCAAATTTTAAAAATTGTAATGCTTCTGGAGCATCCATACCTCTAACAACTTCAGCAACAACTCTTAGTTTTTTCGGAGAAATTCTTATATTTTTTCCGTATGCTTTCATAGTAATTAAATTTAATAATTATACCTGGGAAAAACCCCTGGTCTTTTAAATATTCCTATTTGTTTCAAGAATGACCTCTGAAATTTCTAGTCATAGAAAATTCTCATAATTTGTGTCATACCATATCTTCTGTAATAAAAACTGGAGTATGTGCTTTACCGTTATGAACTCAGAACGTGTGTCATACAAATTCTGGAATAACAGTACATGCTCTTGACCAAGTTTTAATTACACCCTTTTTTCATGAATCATTCATTGCGTTAACTTTTTTTAATAGTCTTTCATCAATGTATGGTCATTTCTTTAAACTTCTTGTCATAAGTTAGTTTTAAATTGTAAAGTTTTAAATAAAATATATATAATACATTCTTTTATTTCTAATCCCTCCCCTCGTACCTCGGTACTCCCTTTGGAAAAGGGAGAAATCTAATTTCTTCCCTTTTCAAGGGAAGTACCCGCAAGGGGGATGGGTTCGAATATAAGTACACATTACTTTTATTCTTACTTATTCATTAGTTTACCTTTTCTAGTTTTTAATATCCATTTAGATGTAGGATTTTTTCTACTTCTAGTTTTCTTTCATAGTGCTGGTTGTCCCCATGGAGTTTTTGGAGCCTTCATCCCAATAGGAGAACGTCCTTCTCAACCACCATGTGGATGATCACAAGGGTTCATAGATTTACCACGAACAGTTGGTCTCTTTCACATCCATCTAGATCTTCATGCTTTACCAATAACAACTTGGTTATGGTAAGTATTAGAAACTTGTCCTAATGTAGCATAACATTTTTTATTTACTAATCTGATTTCACCTGAAGGTAATTTTACTTGTGTATATTCACCTTCTTGAGAAAATACAATACCATATGATCCTGCAGATCTAATTGTAGAAGCTCATTGTCCTACTATTAATTCTAAATTATGAACCATCATTCCTGTTGGAATATTTGATACTAACATTCTATTACCAGATACTAAAGGAGCTTTTTCATCAGTAATGATTTTATCTCATACTTTCATTTCAGAGTGAGCTATAGTATATCTTCTTTCTCCGTCTTTATAACAGATTAGAGATATCCAAGCTGATCTATATGGATCGTATTCGATAGTTTCAACCTTTGCTTCAATTCCTTTTTTATCTACTGCGTAAAAATCAACTAGTCTATATTTTTGTGCATGTCCACCTCATTTGTGTCTTACAGAAATTCTTCATGCGTTATTTCTACCTGCATGTTTTTTTAAATTTACAGTAAGTGGTTTATACGGTGAAGAAGTTGTAATTTCTTCAAATGTATTAACTGACATTCATCTTCTACCTGGTGTGGTAGGTTTAAATTTTTTAATTCCCACTTGTTTGGATTTTTTAAAAAATAAATTATTTAATAATAGAAAAATCTATTTTTGCTTTTGTATCTTTTAAAGTTACATAAGCTTTTTTAGTAGATCTTTTTCTTAATTGCATTCATCTTTTTTTACCATACTTGAATTTTTCTCTAGTATGTAAAACATTAACAGAAGCAACCTCTACTTTATATAACTCCTTAATTGATTTTTTAATATCAATTTTAGTTGCGCTAGAATCAACCTCAAATACATAAGTATTATTAGTCATTTCTAAAACAGAAGTTTTTTCTGTAGTAATTGGTTTTTTTAAAATTCTAAAAATTCTCATATTTTATATTTTTTAGAGTAAATTATTTAGTTAGATTATCTAGGTTTGTTAAAGAATCTTTTAATAAAACTAATGTTTTATATTTAAGTAAGTCTTTTATATTTAAGTAATCTACAAGTATACTTTTAACATATGGTAAATTTGAAGCTGATTTTTCAATCATTTCATCTTTTGTTGGTATAGCAAGCAATGCTTTTTCATTATATGATAGTTTTTTAAAAACTTCTACCATATTTTTTGTCTTAGCATCTTTGAACTTGATTTTATCAACAACAATTAAGTCACCATTTGCAAGTTTTGAAGACAAAACACTAAATAATGCCTTTCTTCTTTCTTTTTTATTCATAGAAAGTGTAAAGTTTACAGTATTTCTAGGACCGAATGCAACTCAACCTTTTTTCCTAATAGGAGATCTGTTTGAACCCATTCTAGCTCTACCTGTACCTTTTTGTCTATAAATTTTTCTTGTTGAACCTCTTCTTTCTCATCTAGTTTTAGTATGAGCAACTACCATTCTATTATTAGCTAGTTGATATACTAAAGCTCTATGTATAAGTCCTTCATTAAGTTCTAATCAAAATATTAAATCGTTAAGTTCGATATCTCAAACTGATTTACCTTTTTGATCGAATAAATTAGTCTTCATTAGAGTAATATATTAGTAACTAAAAAATAATATTTACGAATGAATTTCTTCATCCAGGTACCCCTCATCTAACACCGATTACACTAATTTCTTTATTAACTAGCTCCACTGGAACTTTTCTAATAGTAAATTTAGTATTACCGTGATGACCGTGCATCTTTTTACCCTTATGAACTTTTGTAGGTTTTCTGTTACCAATAGAACCTAATGCTCTATGGAATTTTGAACCATGTCCTCCAGGTCAACCATGAAAGTTATGTTTTTTCATTGCTCATGTGAATCATTTTCATTTTGAAATTCATTCAACACTTACCTTAACATCACCTTCTAGAACTTCTAATGACAGAGTATCACCAACATTGTAATTTTCTAACTCTTCATCACTTACTGGAAACTCAACTATTTTCTTAAAATCACTTTTATTCAAAGTAGTTTTATCTTTAGCTAGTTTCGAATCTTCAATCTTATCGTTTAAAACACCGATTATGATAGCTTTATAACCATCCTTCTCTAATGTTTTAAATCATACTACTTTTAAAGTAGGAACGCTAAGTAGAGTAACTGGGATGAACTTATCATCTTTCATAACCCTAGTCATTTCCAACTTTGTAGCTATAATTCAAGCCATATAAAAATATGTTTACAAAATTAAAGTTAGAGGTTAAACTTCCTTTCACACAGAATGGAGTCTAACTTAACCTCTTCAAAAACTTTTCGTGATATTTCTTAAAAAGCTTCGTGATTATATAAGTAACTTATGATTTGTCAAAAGAATTTTTCAAGAAAATGTTTTTTTGTATATAAATGTAGAGAAATGGATAAAATTTGTGAACAAAAAAAGATAACAATAACCAATCTACATCTCTATAGTAATACTTAATTATATAATTTAATTTTTTTATTTTTTAAAATCAAACTCATAATAATTTTAATAATTATAAAAAAAGGTATTAAATACCACAATATAAAATCAACCTTAAGAGAAATATATGTTAAAATCATAGACAACAATACTGAACTAAAATTTATAACCAAAGCACCTATTATTCTTCAATATTTCTCTAAATAAATTTTATATGATTTTAATATACTTATATATATTGGTATTATTACCAATAAAGGCACGAAAACTACTGGAAAAAAAATTAATCCTGAACATCAATGACCAGCAGAACATCACAAATAATAAATATATATACTTACAATAAGTATAACACCTAAATTTAACAAGTTCAGTATAAATATAACCACCCCCTCCAATCATTTTTCAATTTTTTTATTTTTCATAAAATAATTATTTTAAAAATTATTAATACTAATGTTAATTAATTTATAATGAAATACAATATTATATGACCTATTTTATTTAAATTTCTGTATAATAAAATTTATCTTCATTCAATTTTTGTGGATTGGTGCTTATGTAATCAATTATTTTATAATATGATTTTTCATTTCTAATTATATGGTCATGAAAATTTCTTTGCCATAATTTTTTGTTGAATGGTGGCCGGTTATTTTTGTGGACATTTTTTGTATATTCTACCGTCGTAATTGATTTAAAATATTGAATAATTCATGATATAGAATTTTTATTGTAAACAAATTTACCACCCGTAGGGGTGAACCTTGTGTTCACCCTGATTTTTGTATCATCATTATTTTTAATATCCATTTCATAATCAGGGCAGACACAAGGTCTGCCCCTACATTTATTACAAACATTATTTGATTTTATTTCAACAATCCCATGAAAATGATTTGGCATTACAACAAAATCATGTAATTTTACATTATCAAATTTATCTTCCAATTTAAACCAATATTTTTCAATCATTTTTCATGAATTGAATAATTTTAATTTATCATTATTTATATTTCAAAACAAACACAATTTATCTTTGATTGAAATCGTGATAAAATACAATCATTCTTGTGAATAATCATAATTCTTTAATCTAGTTGATTTTCTTTTATGTATATCTGGGTTGAATTTCATTTAAATTTATATTATTTTTTTAAATCAAATCGTCCAAATCACTTAAAGAATAAAATAAATATTTTTTATTATATCATTTAAAATAATTTATATTTTCAGATTTTATAATTAACTCTTCTTTAATTTTTTTTGTTATTTTCTTTTTATTTAATTTACATTCTATAAATACCACTTCTTTTTTAGTACTATTAAAACAAATTAAATCAATTTCATTTCATTTTCTATCCCAATAATTTCAAATTTTTTCAAAATTAATCACAAACTTATTATCAATATTTTGTTTTATTAGTATTTTTTTTATCAATTTTTCAAAAGCAAATCATTTAATATTATTTATATCATTTAATATAAAATCTACTATTTGATCATATTTTCATATTTCAATCAATCCTGATTTTTTATAAATATACCTAAACCAAAAAATTAAAAAATTATCATTTATTTTATATTTATTTAATATGTTTTTTGGCTGTACAACAGGAGTTCTCTTTTCAATATATTTATATGTTTTTTCTAATTTATCTAAATATAATCACAATGAATCATAGTTTATTTTTGTATAATTTGCTATTTCATTTCTTTTTGTATTTCAATTTGCAATAGCCTCTAAAATTGAAAAAAAGATATGTGATGACTTACCAAACTCAGTCAAAAGTAAATCTTGTCATTCTCTTAAAAACATAGAATTATCACATATATAATGATTTTCTAAAATATTTTCTAATAAACTTTTTTTATTTTTATGTATTTCATCAAATATTTCTAAATATTTTGGTACTCATCAAAAAATAGTAAAAATATCAAGCAAATTTGCATTACTATATAAATCATAATCTATTAAAATATTTTTTAATGTATCAATTTCAAATTCATTTATATCTAATTTAGCTGTAGCTCTTCAAAATAATGGAGAATACTTATCAGTAAAAACTTTTTCCATTAAAGTATACAATGATCAAATACAAAACATATTTAACTTTCATTGTCATTTATATTTATCCCAAAACTCCTGAAAATCTGAATATATTTCATTATTTACAAAAGAAAAATTCTGAAATTCATCAAAAACAATGTTTAATCAAGGATTTTTAAGAGAAAATTCAAATAAAAACTTCAAAAATTCTCTCAATGTATTAAATGAAATACTGTATCATAAGTAATCATATATAGTTTCCTCAAATCACCTTAAAAGATTTCACTCTCTCTTATTTCAAACAAAAAAATATAAATACTTAATTTCTGTAGAATTAAAATAATGATTTATTAATGATGTCTTACCAATTCTTCTTCTTCAAAGAAAATATACAAACTCTGATTTACTTGAATTAACAAGCTCATCAATCTTCTTTAACTGCTTTTTTCTATCATAAAATTTCATTGTATAATTTTTAACTGTTTAAAATCTTACAACTTTATTGTAACATCTAAATATAGTTTTGTCAAAAAAAAAATTTAAGAAAATGGTTTTTGTAAAGTTTTTTATCATATTTTGATATACAAAAATATTCATTATACTAATAAACAATTGTTAACCAATAAACATGAACCAAATAATCAGATACACAATATTTTTTCCAATTATAATCTATATATGATTAATAGTTTTTTTATTCTTTGTTCAAAAATCACTCGTATATTATCCCGACAATACTGATTTTGAGAATTGTTCTATCTTCGAACAAAATGAACAGAAAGAACATAATTGAACTCGTTTTTATGAACATAAATGAGAAAATAAAAATTTAATAGTGTTTTTTCATTGAAATGCCTGAAGAGCGTGTGATAGATCATATATGAAGCAAATATTGAAAAAAACGAATTCTTCTATTATATTTGTAGAATATTTTTGATATTCAGATAATAACAATTCTCCAAACAAGGAATCAATATTACAAGATGTAGAAAATATTTGAAAATATGTACAAAAGTCTGTACAAAACAATCATTATGAAAATATTTTTGTTTTTTGAAGAAGTATTTGAACATGATTTGCTTCATACTATGCTCAAAATTTCAAAACAGAGAAATTACTATTAATTTCTCCATTTTCTAATCTATATGAACCATGACAAAATATTTATCCTTATTTACCAATAAAATATATTTTCACTGAAAATTTATCATCGAAAAAATACCTAGAAAACTATAAAAATGATTTATTAATTATCCATTGAGATTCTGATAAAACTATTCCAACAAAGTATTGAAAAAAATTGTATAATTGATTAAAAAATGAGAATAAAAATTTTGTAATAATTGAATGAGCAGATCATAATAATTTATTTCCAAATAAAGATGTTGAAAAAAAAATAATTAACTTTTTTAATGGTTAATTGTTTTTTATTAATTATTATTGCCTTCTAATGCTGTATAAAGTTCTGGATCAGTTTCTTTTAATGCTCTACTAATAATATATTCATCATTAATAAGATCCCCCCTAACACATTGTCAATTTTGTTTTCTTAAAGGTTTTCATGTTGTTTTTTCTAACAAAAAAAAGTCTGTAAATTGTTTTCAAATTGTTCAAGATGAAATATCAAAAAAAGCTACTATATATTCTTTATCTTTGAAACTATATGTTTTTCAAAATATATTACTGATTGAAGAATGGTCTACATAAAATATTTTTTTTGTTTTCTTATTAATTAACACTGTAGAACAATCCGAACTATGATTTTTATCTAAATAATCAACCTCTTCATTATAATAATCCTGAACACTAGGATCATTTCAATAAAAATAATTATCTGCTAGAGCTGTATCCATTTTTACTTTTGCTTTAATGTCTACTAAAGAAACTTTTTGAAAAGTTTCTCAAAAAGCATTAACTTCTTCATGAATTGTTTCTACAATCATTTTCGTTCTATGAAGCCTAAAAACATCTCATATTTTTACCCCCCTTTCAACTAGATTAACAACATTTGCTTTTGTTGATTTTTTTTCATTTCAAATTATAGACTCCGAGGTTGCTCATTTTTTTAAACCATTAAATCAATCTCATATAATATCTACCATAATGTCATATAGTTATTTATAAATTAACTTATATATAAGTTTACTACATTATATCATTTAATCCAAATAATGTATTAGTTTTAATTTATATATAAAATATTTCTCACTTTTCCTTTGCTTTTTTCTGCTGTATCTCTATAATTCTTTTATATTTAATTATTTGTAAAAAAACATGAAAGAACAATTAGTAAATTTAAAAAAGCAGTTCGTAGAAAAAGTGGCTAGTATTAGCTCTTATGAAAACCTAGAAAAACTGGAAAAGGATTTCCTTGGAAAAAAGGGAAAACTAAATGATATTTTAAAAGGAATCAAAGATTTATCTAATGAAGATAAAAAGATTGTTTGACCTGAGGCTAATAAATTAAAGATATTTATTTGAGCTGAGGTAGAAAAAAAGCAAGCTGAACTAGAAGAAGCTAAATATGCTCAAATAGAAGAAGATGAAAAAATTGATGTAACTGCTGAATTTCCATCAAAAAAATTAGGTCATAAACACCCTATTAGTATTACTTCAAACCTGCTTGAAGAAATATTTATTTCTCTATGATTTAAAGTGGAAGATGGGCCTCAAGTGGAAGATGAAAATCATAATTTTGATAAGCTTAATATTCCAGATAATCATCCAGCTCGTGACGTTTGGGATACTTTTTGGATTACTGATGACATAAATGATACAAAAAAATCATGAGATAAAAAATTACTTAGAACTCATACTAGTCCTGTACAGGTAAGAACTATGCTAAAATGAGACCTACCAATAAAAATAATCGTTCCAGGTAGAGTTTTTAGATATGAACAAGAAGACGCAAGACATACATGTAATTTTTATCAACTTGAATGACTTGTTGTTTGAGAAGACGTAACATTTGGTGATCTTAAGTGGACACTAGACACTGTTATGAAAAAACTTCTTTGAGAAGATACAAAACTTAGATTTAGACCTAGCATTTTCCCGTTTACTGAGCCAAGTGCGGAAATAGACATTAGTTGTCAGTTATGCAAATGAACTGGTCAAGTAAAAGATGGAAATTGTAAAATGTGTTCAGGAGTAGGTTGGGTAGAATTGCTTTGAGCATGAATGGTTCATCCTACAGTATTAGAATGAGCCTGAGTAGATCCAGAAGTATACTCTGGTTTTGCATTTTGAATGTGAATAGATAGAATTGCTGCTCAAAGATTTTGAGTAAGCTCTAGTAGAATGTTTTATCAAAGTAAATTAAAATTAAACGAACAGTTTTAAAAAACAAAAAGACCTGAATATTCAGGTCTTTTTGTTTATAATAAATAGAAAGGTATTATATTATAATCATCAATATTTCATTTAAAATTTTTTGAAATAATGATTTTTTCTTTTAACTTAAATTTTTTATCAAAATGCTTTAATCATTTTGTATCAGATTTTTTGATTTTTGATTTATATTTAATTTCTAATCATATTAAATCAACATTTATATCATTTTGATTTTTTAATTGTATAAAATCAACCTCTTTATTTCAAACTCTATAAAAATATTCTAAATCTAATAAATTTAATATATAATTTTCAAAAATCTCTCAATTAATTTCTTTTCATAAACAAAAACTAGTACTTTCTAAATATACTTTTTTTAATTTTCTCTCTGTTTTTATTAAATTCGTAGAATAATTATATACTTTTTTGATTAAAAAAGCTTCTTCTAAATAATAAATATATTTTTCTAAAGTTCTTTGATCAATATCTAAATCATTTGCAAAATTTTTATAATCTAAAATCATTCATGGCTTATTTGATATAATTTTAAAAATTTTAAGCAAAATATCTGGATACTCTATTTTAAAATATGTTGTAATATCCTCTTTTATGATTTTATTAACAAGAGAATTTATATATGTAAAAATATCCTCGTCAGAAAAATCAATAATATCAATAAATTGTCTAAAAACATATTTTTCAAATTCCTTAATTATTTCATCACTATAAATTCATTTATCATCCAAATAATACTCTAACTTTTTATATCTCAAAAATTCTTCAAATTTTAAAGGTTTAATATAAGTTTCAAATATTCTTCAAGCTAAAGATTCTTTTTTTTGTAAATATAAAGAACTAGAACCCGAAAGAATAAACTTTATGTTTGGATAAAAGTCATAATATATTTTAATTTTTGATTGCCAATCAGGCACTTTTTGTATTTCATCTAAAAAAATATAAGTTTTTTCATTTTCTAAATCTATATCCGTTATCTTAATATATTCTTCAATTATTTCTTTAATATCTCAAAGTTCATCAAAAGAATAAAAAAATATATTTTTTCTATTTACGTTGTTATTTACAATCAAATCGTCTATTAATTGTTTCATTAAAGTTGTTTTTCAAACTCTCCTAATTCAAATAATATTTAAAATAAATTTATTTTTAATTCTATATAATAAATCATCAAAATAATCTCTTTTAAAAGAAATATCATAAAAAAAGTCTTTTTTCCAATGTTTATTAAATTGATTTAAATACATAGCTATGTTATTATTTTTAAGTTTTAGTTACATTGAAATGTAATTAAATTAAAGTAAAAGTCAAATTTTTATTTTTAAACTTTTTTTAATTTTCTCTTTACTATTTACTATATTTTCCTTATAATAAGGAAAATTAATTATAAAAAACATGAATTTATTATTAAAAGAAATAAAATTATTTTCAAAACAAAATTGGTGGATTTATATAATATTTATAATCTGCCTTTTTATAATTTACAAAACAGGTAGCTGAAATTTAGTAGAAATTAGTCTTATTTTTGCTCTACATTTTTTATGAGATGCTTTTATGATGATGATGTGAGATTACTATGCAAACAAAGATTATAAAAAATGAACTTTATCTCAAATATGAGGGTTTACAACATTTTTTGTAATATGACTATACGCTTGATTAAGTAACTGAAAATGGAATTATCTTTTACCTCAAACAGTTTTTATTTGGCCTGCAATAAAATGATATTTTGAAGAAGTAAAAAACAAAAAAAGTAAAATTTTAGATTATAAAATAGTTTTGTTTTTTTTGATTAATTGTGTTATTTGTTTACTATAGTATATGATACTTAAAAGATATTTGAAAACTTGTTCAAATTTTATGATTTATTTGTTTTGCATTATGATTAATATTAAAAAATAAAAATAAACAATATTTTATTAGTTTATTATGAATTTGATTAACTGTAATCTGATCAGGCCTACTTTTATATAAGTCATTTCTAATAAAAAATATAACTTGAACTGATTTATCTTATACACTTCTTCCATTTACGGTATTTGTCTTTTATTTTAAAAATTTTAAAAAACATTTATAATTTATGATTCTAAATTATTTACAAATATTCTGACTTTCAATAATAATTTCTTTAATACTTATATTAATATTAAAGAAACTATTTTATAAATACAAAATTTTAGATAATCCAATAAAATACTCTTTAAAAAGAAAGCCTATTCCTTACGCAATGTGAATAGTATTTTTTATTGCATTTTTTATTGTGAGCTACTTTTTTGTTGATTACACATATAAATTATGACTCATTTGGGTGTTTTGATTTTTTATTACATGAATTAGTTTTTTAGACGATAGATTACATGTAAGTCCAAAAATAAGGTTGATATTCCAAATAATAATTTGAGCTGTAATATGACTTACCTCTATAAAAATAGGATATATTAGTAATATTTTTTGATGAATTTTAAACCTAGAAACGTATAATATAATACTTTTTGATTATACAATTTATCTAATTCCTTTATTTTTTACTATTCTTTGGTATGTGTTTGTTTTTAATGCACTGAATTGGACAGACTGAATACAGGGAAACACTTCAGGATTATCTATTATATCATTTTTAATACTTTTCTTTTTATGAGTAATTTTATTTAATAGAGATAATGATCCTGATTTAATAAAAAATGCTGAATTTATAATGAAAATTTGTTTAATTTTAGTTTGAATAATTATACCTTTTTGGTGGTTTGATATTAAAGAAAAAATACTCATGTGAGATAGTTGAACTATGTTTCTCGGATTTATGTTAGCCACACTAGCAATTATTTCTGGTTGAAAAATAGCCACAGTACTTGTTGTTTTTTGAATTTATTCAGTTGATACAGTTTACGTAATAATATCACGATTATTAAATAAAAAAAGCCCTCTTCAGGGTGATTTTAATCATCTCCATCATAGACTACTAAAAATATGATTATCTAAAAAATGAGTATTATCACTTGTTTATTCTCTTTCATTTTTGTTTTGATTAACTGCCTTGTTTTTAGACAGAACATGAAAAATAATAGTTTTTTTAATAATAGTTGCTCTTGTTATTTTTATAAATAAAATAGTAGAGATTGTAATAAAAAAATAACATACAAATTCCCCCCTAACCCCCCTTTATTAAAGGGGGGAATAACACAAAAAATATGAAAAAATATAATATTAAAAATAATTGCAGTTCATCCCCTTTAATAAAGGGGATTATAGGGGAATTATTTGCTTTTACATTAATAGAATTAATTGTAGTAATATCAATTATTACTCTTATTTCTTCGACTTGAATTTTCTATTTTCTAGATTTTGTACAAGAACAAGAAATAAACGGGAAGTTATATATAGTAGAAGATGAAATCAAACAATTAGACAAAAAAATTAAAAATTATGAAATATTAGATTATGAATTAGTTTTTAATACAACAAGCACATGAAGTAAATCTTACATTACATACATTAATAATTTTGATTCTGAAAATCAAGAACTAATTATCACTAATACAACTTGATCGTGAATAATAAAAGCCATTAATTCTTGATCCTGAGTAATTCAAATCTATAAAAAAAATAAGCTTTATGTAAAAAAGATGATTGATAGAAGCATAGATTATAATTATGATTTTGATGATTCACAGAATTATAAGATAACTTGAACATTTTCTTGAAAAACTATTAACAATATTATATTTAATTATTTTACAGAAGATAATTTATACCCAGAAAAAAACAATTTACTTGAGTTAATAAAAATATCAAACACTGAAAGCGGAAGTGATTTATGAAATATTACAATTACAAATATTTGATGAAATAAAACAATAACAGATTGAAGTAATAAATATAATGAAATATATTTATTGTTTGAAAATAATTGAAAAGAAAAATTTATAAAGATTGGAAAATAATTATCCCTAACCTGAATCCTTTCCCTTAAGTCTAAGGGCAAGGGGCTACAATTTTAAATTACTTAAATAAATAAAATGAAAATAGCATTTTTTTGAACATGAGAATTTTCTAGAAATATTTTGAAATGAATACTAACAGACAAAAGTATTAATATTTGACTAGTTGTATCCCAACCAGACAAACCAGTGTGAAGAAAAAAAATAATCACAAAAACTCCAGTAAAAATATTAGCCGAAGAAAATAATATAAAAGTATTACAACCTGAAAAACTAAAAACCTCACCCCAACCCTCTCCTTTGGAGGAGAGGGAGCAAGAACAATTAGAGCATTTTTACAAAGAATTAAGAGATTGAAATTTTGATTTTATAGTAGTAGTTGCTTATTGAAAAATAGTACCAAAAGAGGTTCTTGATGCACCAAAACATTGATGCATTAATATTCACGGATCAATTCTTCCAAAATATAGATGAGCAAGTCCAATTCAAGAAGCTATAAAAAACTGAGATACTGAAACATGATTAACAATTATGTATATGTCAGAAGCAATGGATGAGTGAGATATTTTATCTGTCCATAATGTCCAAGTTGACAAACTAGACAACACGCTAGACATATTTAAAAGATTTGAAGAAATAGGGCCTAAGCTATTAATAAATACTCTAAATTGAATACTTGACTGAACAGTTAAATGACAAAAACAAGATGACAAAAAAGCAACATATTGTTCAAAAATATCTAAACAAGATTGAGAAATAAATTTTAAAACTGATTTATGAACAGAAATTTACAACAAATACAGATCATATTTTCCTTGGCCATGAATTTATACTTATTATAATGATAAAAAGTTAAATTTAGAAAAAATAACCTCACCCCAACCCTCTCCTTTGGAGGAGAGGGAGCAAGAAGCTTGAAAAGTTGTAAAAATAGACAAAAAAAATATCTGAATAAGAACTATTGACAATAAAATATTAATTTTAAGACAAGTAAAACTTGAATGAAAGAAAAGTATGGATATACTCTCTTTTGTAAATTGAAATAAAGACTTTTTAGATTATAAATTTTAACCATGATAAACATAGCACTAAACACTTTTAAGGAAATTACTAGAAACAAATTTTTATATTTGATACTGTTCTTTGCCTTTGTATTTATAGTATTTTCTGTACTATTATGAAAATTAACTATATGAGATGATAATAAAATAATTGTAGATTTTTGATTAGCAATGATTGAAATATTTTGATTGGTTTGAGTTTTGTTCGTATGATCTCAACTACTTTTTAAAGAAATAGAATGAAAAACTATATTTTTAATACTAAGTAAACCAATAAAAAGATATGAATTTATATTAGGAAAATTTTTATGATTTTCTGCTACAGTAGCATTAATAGTAGCATTACAATCAATTTTATTTCTAATAGTGTTATTAATTAAAGGAATTGATGTAACTCATTTAATTTCATTTTCTCTGCTATTTACATTCTTTAAACTTGAGATACTACTATCACTAGTATTTTTCTTCTCAACATTTATGTCAAATATGTTAACTATATTAGTAACTCTAATGATTTACTTTTTAAGCCACAGTTTCACTATAATAATAGACATTGCAAATAGATCAGCTAACCAAATAGCCTTATATTTTTCAAAATGATTACAATTATTATTTCCTCCATTTGAAGCACTAAACATAAAAGATGTAATATGAAGCTTCTCAAATTTTCATGCAAACTATTTTTTATTTAATACAGCATATTCTATAGTTTATCTAACAGTTATTTTATACTTTGCAATACTAATATTTGAAAAGAAAAAATTTGAGAATTAAAAAAAATCGAAATATTTCCGATTTTTTATTCTTTAAATATTCAATTCATATGAGCTTTTCCTCATCATCTTGAAATATTTCCTGTTTGTGGATTATTAACATTATTTTGTGCATAATATTGTAATCCTTCCTCAAAGCCATCATTTGGTTGTGAATTATAAAAAGTTCCATCAACTCATTTTTGCATTCATGGCATTTTATTAAGCACTAACTTACCATCAGATCACATTGTAGCCACTCTTCCTAAATTTCAATTTATTTTATTAATAGCTCCGTTTCAAGCATTATTTTGAATTTCTTGTATAAAAGTTATTCATCAAGGTCTATTTGCTAATATATTTATTTTATTTTTTGCTGGTTTTTGTGCTTCAGAAGTGTGATCCACAGCCTCTTGTTGTATTGGCTCAATTTTTATTGACTCACTAGCTCCTGGTCATATATTTATATTTCCCATATTATAATATTTATGAATTAAGTATTTTATTTATTTCTTCTTCTGCTTCTTGTTTTTCGGCATTTTCTTCTTTTTGAATTGCTTCCATTTGTTTCCTATCACCTTCCTTTATAAATTCATCTGCTTTCTCTACAAAATCAAGTTCACTATTATAAACACTAATTAATATTTGTCTTAATAGCTCTGGTTCAAAACTTTTTGCCTCTTCTAATAAACTTTCTTTAAAATTATCACTTAAAACAGGAGTTCATTTTATGTATTCTTTAAATTTATTGTAATCCATTGTTTTTTATTTAAACTTATATTATATATATTACTATATTAATAAATATTATGCAAAATAATGAAAGATTAATAATTCAAAAAGTAACTGGTCTTTCTAAAAGTCAGTTATTTTTAAATCCAGAAATTGATTCAAAATCTCAAAAAGATATCAATTTACTGTTAAAAAGATATCAAAATGGTGAACCAATTGAGTATATAATAAACAATGCAGAATTTTATTCTCTAGATTTTTTTGTTGATCAAAATGTACTGATCCCTAAAAATGATACAGAAGTTATGGTTGATAAAGCAATAGAAACAATAATTAGTTTCAATAATGTTACCTTAATTGATGTTTGAACTGGTAGCGGATGTATTGTTATATCTATAATAAAAAACACTGAAAAAATAAAAAATTGTTATGCTGTTGATATTTCAAGAAAAGTACTTGAGGTAACTCAAAAAAACATCATAAAACATTCTTTAGAAAAAAAAATAAAATGTATTAAATCTGATTTACTAAAAAAGCTTATTTGAAACAAAGATTTCCAGATAAATTCAAATCTTATAATTACAGCTAATCTTCCATATATCAAGACATGAGATCATAAAAATATGGATAAAGAAACTGTAAAATATGAACCAGATCTAGCTCTTTATTGATGAAAAGAAACAGGTTTTGAGTTGTATGAACAACTAATAAAAGAATGTAAGTTATTAAAAAAATTAAATAACATAAAAAAATTGATACTCTTTATAGAAATTGGCTTTGATCAAGCTGAATATTCTAAAGAATATTTAAATAATAAAGAATTAAGTTTTAGTATTTATAAGGATAATAGTTGAGTTAATAGGTGTATTAAAATTGAGATTTAAAAATATTTTCCAACTAAAAAATAACTATTTTTTTAGCTATCTTTTATACATACACTCTAATAAATTTTAATTTATTTTTTAAGATATTTACTCAAAAATAATTTTTGATACTAAATACATTGGTAATATCTCAAATCCCCTTTTATTGTTTTTAGAATAATTTTGCATAGTGACTTTATATGCATATTTCGGTGAATATTTTTTTATATAAGCATCTAGACTTTTTGCTCTTCTTGATCTTTTTAAAGACTTTACCTCAACAGGTATTATATTATTTTCATTATCTGAAAACAAAAATTCTATTTCAGATGTTGCTTCTTTCCAAGAAAGCAAATCTTTATCTAGCACCTTAAATAACTCTTGTGCTACAAAATTTTCAGCAATAAATCATTTATAAATACCCAATTCTTCTCATACTATAGATCAAATTGGTGTATCAAGAGATGCATTTAAAAGTCATATATCATGAAAAAACAATTTAAATACATTATGTTTTGTATAAGATTTTAATGGATGTTCGGATTTATTTACTATATAATTTTTTATTACAAGCCTTGCTCATGACAACCAACTTAATGGTCAGCTTATTCTATCAAAACCTTTTTGCTTAGGAATAACTCAAGTAAATTTAAATTTATTTACATCTTCATCATAACAAAGCGATAATTGTTTTGAGACAGAATCATATAAAGATAATATATGTGCAGAATTAACAACTCAAGAATATTTAGAAAAATCCGATCTATAACTTTCAAGTAGATAATTTTGTAAGTCTCTAACTCATTTTAACGCAACAATATTATTATTATTTTTAATTTCTTCTTTATAAAAATCAACTATTTCAGGCATTCATCATATCGCAAAATACAAATTTAAATATTCAAGTAATTCATTGTGATATAAACCATCTAATTTTGTAATATTTTTTATATTAATTGTATCATAATAATTAGATAAGCGCTTATTTAATGCATTTAAAAATTCTCCAAAAGATAATGGAAACATTGACAAAAATTCTACTTTTCATACAGGAAAAGCTTCTTTATTTTTTATAAGTCATAAATAACTTCCAGCTGAAATAATTGCTAATTTTTTTCTTTCTTCACAAAAAAATTTTAAAGAATTAATTGCAAGAGGACATTCTTGTATTTCATCAAAAAACAATAAATCATTTTCAATATCTATTGAGTCGTTAAGTAAATATTCTAGTTTATTTATTAAAATATCAACTGCAATATCACCATCAAAAATTTTATGAACCTTTTTATTTGACTGAAAATTAATCTCATGAATTTTATTAAAATATTTTTTTCAAAATTCTTTAACAATATAAGATTTTCATATTTGTCTAGCTCCTTTTAAAATTAAAGGTTTTCTATATTTTTTAGCTTTCCAATCAATTAAATTATTAATTATTTCTCTATTAAGCATATATTTTAATATTAATACATATATAATTTTTCCCAAATACAGGAATAATACATACCCTTTTTCTCCCATATTTAGTAAAATTATAGTATTTTATATGTAAAAAGTCAAATTTTATACAAAAATAAATAATTCAAAAATTGACATTTTACACAAAAAAAAATAAACTGTACAATATGACAACGATTACAGCAACAGATATAAAACACTCTTTTTGAGAACAACTTAAAAATATTATTATTCTTGAAAGAAGAGATTTGGTTTATAATATGGTAACAAATTTGTTGTAATAATTTGAAAATAATGTTATTATTACTAAGAGTTTAATATTTCTTTCTTACAATTATGTGATTAGAAGACTATACTCCAGAAATAGAATCATCTGAAGACGGTTGAAACTCTGCTGAGTCAGCAAAGGCTAGTGCGGAAAAATTTAAAGAACAAGCAAAAAAAGCTTGAAAACACGTTAAAAAAACCAGAAAAGATGAAAAAAAAGCTAAAAAATATGATTTTTTATTAGCTGGTTTTTTGGTGAAAATAATTGTAGATAAAAAATATGATTTTATTCTTGATAGTCTTTTCCCAACAATACATGCCTGATACCCTTCTAACTTTATTTTATGAATACTTTCATTAATAAATATTGAGATAAGTAATAAAATCAGAGAAATTTCTGGTAAAAAGCAAATAAACTTTTTATATAAAACAGAAAAAGAACCTAGAGAATTTGATGATGCCCATATTCGTCCAGAAATAAAGGACAGAATAAATTATTGGATAGAAGATATAATTGATAGTGTTGTAATAGAATACTCAAATATTCAAACAGATAAATTAAAAACCTTATTAGAAAGTGATAATAAACAATTACTAACTTACACTCAAAAAGTATTTAGTTTTTTCCTAAAAGAAATCAACATAAATATAACTCCTGAAAAATCAGAAAATATTTCAAAATTTATACTCAGTGAAGTTAAAAAATCCGTAGGTAATTTGAATATTGAAAAGATATAAAACAAAGCCCTTTAAAGGGCTTTTAATAAAGCAAAAAAACATTTGACAAAAAATATATATTACATAGAATTCGCACACAAATAAATTTTAAATTTTAAATATTACTACAGATGGCTAAAGTAACTCCTTTAGATAAGATCAGAAATATAGGTATAATTGCCCATATTGATGCAGGTAAAACTACTGCAACTGAAAGAATTTTATACTATACAGGTAGAATTCACAAAATTGGTGAAACTCACGATGGTGAAGGTACAATGGATTGGATGGAACAAGAACAAGAAAGGGGTATTACAATTACTTCTGCTGCTACTACATGTTTCTGGAGAGAACATCAAATAAATATTATTGATACTCCAGGTCACGTGGATTTTACAATTGAAGTAGAAAGATCTCTAAGAGTATTAGATGGTTGAGTTGCTGTATTTGATGGTTCTCAATGAGTTGAACCTCAATCTGAAACTGTATGGAAACAAGCTGATAAATATTCAGTACCTAGAATCGCATTTATAAACAAAATGGATAAAATGGGTGGTGATTTTGAAATGAGTCTTGATACTATTAAAAAAAGATTAGCATGAGATAAAGTTGTAGCTATTCAATATCCTATTGGAGCTGCTGATACTTTTTCTGGTATAGTTGATTTAATAGAAATGAAAGCTTTTAATTTTGAAGGTGATTCTGGTGAAAATGTTACTGAAATCGATATTCCTGCTGATATAAAAGATAGATGTGTAGAATTAAGAGAAGAAATGGTTGAAAAAGTTGCTTGATTTGATGATGATTTAATGGAAAAATATTTTGATAAAGGTGATTTAGAGGTTGCTGATATTAAAAAAGGTTTAAGAAAAGCAATTTGTACTAATGATTTATATGCTGCTGTTTGTGGATCTGCTCTACAAAATATTGGTGTACAAATGGTTATTGATGCTGCTGTTGATTATCTACCAAGTCCTATGGATGTTAATGAAGGTAAAATTGATTGTAAAGATGTTGATTCAAAAGAAAACTTTAAACAAATTGATGTTGCTAATGATTCTCCTTTAGCTGCTATTTCATTTAAAATAGCAACTGATCCTTTCGTTGGTAGATTAACTTTTACTAGAGTATATGCTTGAACTCTTAAATCAGGTTCATATATATATAATGCTACTACTGGTTCAAAAGAAAGAGTAGGTAGATTATTACAAATGCATGCAAATGATAGAGTTGAAATTCCTGAAATTCCAGCTTGAAATATTGGTGCAATTATCGGTTTAAAAAATACTAAAACATGAGATACTCTATGTGACGTTAATGATAAATTCTTAGTTGAATCTATTGAATTTCCAGCTCCAGTAATCTCAATTTCAGTTGAACCTAAATCTAAAAGTGATCAAGAAAAAATGTGATTAGCTCTTAGTAAATTAGCTGAAGAAGATCCTTCATTTAAAGTTGCTACTGATCCTGAAACTGCTCAAACTATTATTTCTGGTATGGGTGAGCTTCACCTTGATATTATTGTTGATAGAATGAGAAGAGAATTTAGTGTAGAATGTAATGTTGGTGAACCACAAGTTAGTTACAGAGAAACTCTTAAAAATGTTGCAACTGATGTTGAACATAAATACTCTAAACAAACTTGAGGTAGAGGTCAATATGGTCACGTTGTTATCACTTTCGAACCATATAAAGAAATGGATGAAGATGATATAAAAGCTGAATTAAAAGAAAAACCTACAAATAAATTTGTAAACAAGATTGTTGGTGGTACTATCCCAAAAGAATATATCCCAGGTGTACAAAAATGATTAAATGAAGCATATGCAAAAGGGTTTGTTGCTGGATACCAAATGGTAGACATCAAAGCTACTCTTACTTTCGGTTCATTCCATGAAGTTGATTCATCTGAACTATCATTTAAATTAGCTGCATCTAAAGCCTTCAAAGAAGCCTGTACAAAAGCAAGAGCTACTCTACTTGAACCTATAATGAAAGTTGAAGTTAACACTCCTGAAGAATATATGGGAGACGTTATCGGACAAATAAACTCTAAAAGAGGTAGAATTGAAGAAATGGGTGACAGAGGGCAAGCAAAAATTGTTACAGCCTACGTTCCACTTTCTGAAATGTTTGGATACATGACTGACCTAAGATCAGCTTCTCAATGAAGAGCCACATACTCAATGGAATTCGATCACTACGAAGAAGTTCCAACAAATGTTGCTACAAAGATTAGAGAAGATAGAGGGTTTGTATTACCGGATGAAGATTAAGAACATCACATTTTTTAAAAACACCAAATTAATTTGGTGTTTTTTGTTTTTTTAGATAAAATCATAAAAAATATATATTATGTTATAAATAAAGTAAGAAAGCTATTATGATTTCCAAAAACATTAGCACCTACTGCATATTATAGTAATTATTTTTTAACAGAAATTAAATTTTTATTAAAAAGATAATTTTTCCAAGGTATAAAACAAATAAAAACCTTGATTTTTTTATGGTCTTATGTTATAATTATCTTGAATTTTATATGGTGATATAAGTTATTATGATAAAAAGAAGTATATTAAAAGATATAAAATATTGGGTTTGAAAGGATAAAGTTATAGTTTTAAAGGGGCAAAGACAAGTTGGTAAAACTACTTTATTAAAACAAATAAAATCAGAGCTGGACGATAATTGAAACAATACTTTATATTATTCAGCAGATAAAGAATTATGAAATCCAATTTTTGATAATGTTAAATTTTTTATAAAATATATTCAAGATCAAATAAAACTAAATAAGAAAAAAAAGACCTTTATATTTATTGATGAGTTTCAATACATAAAATGAGCCTGATTATTTATGAAAGTATTATTTGATGAGTTTAAAGATACTATTCAATTCATTGTATCATGATCAAGTAGTTTAGAAATTACAAAAAACACAGAATTTTTGACTTGAAGAAAAGTAGAATTTTATATATGACATATCAGCTTTTTTGAATTTCTTAATTATAAATCAAATAATCAGTATAAAAGTATTGATTTATTAGATATTGAGCAATTGAAATATGTACAAAGTGTTTATAAAAATGACATAGAAAAACATCTTTTAGAATATATAAATTATTGATGATATCCTGAAGTTTGTATCACAAACAATATAAAAGAAAAAAATACTATATTAAAAGAAATAGTGTCAACATATATTAAAAAAGATATTATTGAGTTTTTAAAAATTGAAAATACAAGCGCATTTAATAATTTAATTAAATTATTATGTGATTCTGTATGAAACTTAGTTAATAAATCAGAATTAACCAATAATTTAAATGTAAATCATGAAACATTAACTAGATATTTAGATATATTAGAATGAACTTTTATTTTTAAATTTATTAAACCGTATTTTAAAAATATCAGAAAAGAACTTTCTAAAATGCCTAAAGTTTTTATTAATGATATTTGAACACTAAACAATATTATGTCTAAAAAATATGATTCTTTAGATTTAATTTCTGGAAATATAATAGAAAATATTATATATAATAAATTATCATTTGATTATGAATTAGATAATATCTTTTTTTATAGAACTATATCAAAAAGTGAAATAGATTTTATAGTACAAAAAGATGATCAAATATTACCTATAGAAGTAAAATTTAGAAATAAAATAATGAATATGCCTGTATCAATTAATAATTTTTCAAAGTTATATGATGATGTTAAATATAAGTTATTAATTACAAAGGATGATTTAAAAATTGATTGAAATAATATTTATATCCCATATTATTTATTTTTATTATCTAACAAATAAACTCTAAAAGAGGTAGAATCGAAGAAATGGGTGACAGAGGACAAGCAAAAATTGTTACAGCCTACGTTCCACTTTCAGAAATGTTCGGATACATGACTGACCTAAGATCAGCTTCTCAATGAAGAGCTACATGCTCAATGGAATTCGACCACTACGAAGAAGTTCCAACAAATGTTGCTACTAAGATTAGAGAAGACAAAGGGGTTGTATTACCTGATGAGGATTAAGAAAATATTTGAATTTAAAAAATCTATACTTATATTTTAAGTATAGATTTTTATTGATTTTTAATTTTTATTCCGCATAGAATAAAAATCTCAACATCTTTCATCAATCTTAGTTGCTTTTAAAACAAACTCTTTATTATGTATTAATGTAAAGCTTGCAAGAAACGTGTTACGATAATCCCTTTTAATAGCATTTAACATAAATTCCTGATCATTTCAATATTTTTCAGGCATATATATTCTATAATGTTCAAAAATTCTACGATTGTCTATCTTACTGCAAACTGTTTCCATATATTTTATAACAATATCTTTATCATTTCTAATTTCCTCTGGAAGAAGCTGAATAATCATAGGATGATTTTTAATAGCCTTAATTATAATATCTCTATCTTTTTTTAATTCTTTTGATAAACTAGTATAACGAGATCAGTCTAAGCTAAGTAACCTTAATGCATCCTCCTTGTTACCTCTGTCCTTAATAGTAAGATAATCCTTAAAACGTAGATCCATATCAACCAATTTTCCCATAAAATCTATATCTTGTTGTAAGTTTATTGGCATATTTTTTACAAAAGATTCTATTTTGGGATAGGCATATTGGGGTCCGCTGTCTTTAATTCTATCAGCCAAAATCTTAGCAGCTTCTAACGCTTTTCTTTTAGTTCACTCTATATTATTTTTCAAATCATCAATTTGATTTTTGGTATTTTGTTTATCCTGATAATTTTCTCTATTTCACCCTTCTAAATTTCACATATTTGTTTATATTAATAATAAATGTACTTATATTATATTGTGCAAATTTTGAGACTGTTTTCTTTATTTTAAGAAAAATATAAAAATTTGGTGGAAATTTTTTCTTGTGGAAAATCAACATAAAAACTTGCAATATATTAAAATATCATTAGAATAATAGCATATATATATTATATAACAATGATAAATATGAATTTTTTTAAGCTTCTTAAGTCCTGAAAATCAGTTTTTAGAATAGATGATTTAAAATTATTACTAGATACTAATAATGAAAATACAATTAGAAATTATTTATCTAGAGCACAAAAAAGGGGCTTATTAAAAAATATCTATTATGGTATTTGGTGTTTAGTAGATAAAAAAGTAAATATATTTGAATTTGCTTGTAAATTAAGAAAAAAATCTTATATATCATTTGAAACAGTTTTAAAAAGAGAAGCTGTTATATTTCAACATTACGGTGAGAATATATTTTTAGCTTCAAATAATAGTATACAAAAACAAGCTTTGCAAAAAGAATTTACCTTTTTAAAAATAAAAGATTCTATTTTATTAAATCCTATCTGAATTATTCATAAATGAAATTTTACTATTGCTTCAACAGAAAGAGCTATTTGTGATAGAATTTATTTATCAAAAAATTATTATTTTGATGATTTAAGTAATATAAATTTTGAAAAATTAAAAGAAATTTCAAAAATTTATAATAAAAGAGTTATTTTAGAAGTTAAAAACTTAATAAAAAATGCTAAATAAAGAAAAACATAGACAAATTATGTTCAATATATTAAAGGATATTTTTGAATCAGATTTATCATCTGTACTAGCTTTCAAATGATGAACATGTGCTTATTTTTTATATTGACTTGAAAGATTTTCAACTGATTTAGATTTTGATTTAATATGAATTGATCAAAATTTAGATAAAAAATTAATACAAATACTTAACAAGTATTGAAAAATAAAAGAGTGACAAAAAAGACTTATACTCTCATACTGAAAAAAAGATTATAATATAAAAATTGACATATGTCGAAATATTAATAAATCAAATAATTATAAAATATTAAATTTTTTTGGTACTGATATAAGAGTTCAAGAAAAATCCACCATGTTTTCAAATAAACTGATTGCTTTACTTGAAAGAAACACAAATAGAGATATTTATGATGTTTACTTTTTTTTAAAAAATACTTTTGATATAAATGAAAATTTAATACTAGAAAGAACAAAAGAAACAAAAAAAGAACTTTTTTTGAAAATAGTAAAAAAATTAGAAAAATTATGAACAAATTATAAAATTTTAGATTGATTATGAGAAGTTTTAAAAGATGAAAAACATAAAAGTTTTGTGAAAAATAAATTAATAAATGACTTAATTTGATTATTAAAGTTTGAAATTAACCACTACGAAGAAGCTCCAACAAATGTTGCTACTAAGATTAGAGAAGATAGAGAGGGTGTGTTACATGATGAGGATTAAGAAAGTAATTTAAATCAAAAAACCTATACTTAAAATTAAGTATAGGTTTTTAAGTTTAATAAATTCTATCTATTTCTTCAGTAAGAGAAAGAAATTGTTTTTTAATATTCGGAATAGGATTACTTATTGCTAATAATGGTGACCCTTTATATTTTGAAAGCACGAATTTTATATCTTTGACTTCTTGTTTATCAGTAATCTTATAAGGGGTTCTAATTAATTTTTTCATTACCTCTTTAAATCCCCAAAATAATAATTGTTTTTCTTTCCAACTAACCATATTCTTATAAATTCGATCTCATTCAAGAGTTTTAAATTCTTCAATTTTTGAAAGAATATTTTTAAATTTTACAAAATTAAATTCTAAAGGATTTAAACTCATTTCATTATCAATAGTTGGTCTTATTTTTTTAAAAAATTCTTGTTCTTGCTTTATAAAATCCTCTAGTTTGACATAATTCTTATATTTTTGTAAATCATCCTGTGTTTGTTTAATTTCTTCCGTATTTATTCATTCACTTTTTGCGCGTTCTAATAATTCAATAATTACATCCAAATGTTCTTGTGTAGGATTACTTAAAAATAAATTTTTCTGTTTATCAATTTTATAATTATATTCTTCAAAATTATTAATATCAAAATTTCAAAACAATAAATCAATTTTCAAATCTCACAACATTTCTTCTACTTCTTTTTTATCAGATACATGTAAATCTTCTATTTCTTTGTCTATTTGTTTTAGCTGCTTAAAAACTTTTAGCTTTTCTGAAAGTGGAACTTTTTTATATTTCATGGATAAATCTACAAGTTCATTTTTTAAATCTTCTGAAGTTTTTTTAACCACATTACTTTCAATATTTCACTGTTCAATATTTCACATATTTGTTTATATTAATAATAAATGTACTTATATTATATTATATTGTGCAAATTTTGAAGGCTATTTTTCGATATTTGCACAAAAAATAATTTACAATTACGTATAAAACAAATAAAACCATTGATTTTTTATTTGCAAAATAAGAAAATTATGATAAAATATTTCTTGTACAGAAGAAACATTTTTATTATTTAATTATTTTTCTTATGGTTACGAAAGTTTTAAAAGCAAAAATTATAGAAAGAACTTTTTATATGGAAAAAATATGAAATTTTTTATGATCAAATTTAATTAAAGTTTTAGTTGGTCAAAGAAGAGTTTGAAAAAGTTTTATTTTAAAAGCAATTATAAAGAAACTATATAAAGAAAAATCTATATTAAAACAAAATATTTTTTATATAAATAAAGAGCTTTCGCAATTTGATCACATAAATGAGTATAATGATTTAAAAAAAGAATTTGAAATATTTTTATCACATAGTTCAAAAAATAATAAAATATTTATATGAATAGATGAAGCACAAGAAATACAATGATGGGAAAAATTTGTTAATTCTAAGCAGGTAGAATATTGAAATAAAATTGAAATTTTTGTTACCTGAAGTAATTCTAATATGCTTTCTTGAGAATTAGCAACTCTACTTTCATGAAGATACATAGAATTTGAAATTTTTCCTTTAAGCTTCTCTGAGTTTTGTATTTTTAAAAAAGTACAAGAAAATAAACAAGAATTTCTTGAATATATGAAATTTTGATGATTACCATGAATTTTTAACTTAAAACATAATGAAGAAATAATATTTTCTTACCTAAGATCTGTTTATGATACAATTGTTTTAAAAGATATTATAGGTCATTATAATATAAAAAATATTGCCTTTTTTCATAGACTTTATAAATATATTTTTACAAATATTTCATTTATTTTTTCTGCAAAATCTATTAGTAATTATTTAAAAAATCAAAATATAAAAATATCAGTAGATTCTGTTTTAAATTTTTTATCATATTGAGAAAGTACTTACATCTTAAATAAAGTTGATTCTTACAGACCAGATACTAAAAAGTTTTTTAAAATATATAATAAATATTATGTTTGAGATTTATGACTAAGAAATGCTTTAATTTGATTTAATTCTTCAAATTGATTTTGAAAAATTTTAGAAAATTATATTTTTCTCGTATTAAAAAGATACTGATATAAAATAAAAATTGGTAGATTAAAAGATAATAAAGAAATTGATTTTATAGCAGAAAAAAAATGAATTACTAAATACTTTCAAATAGCATATTTATTAACTTCTGAATCTACTATAGAAAGAGAATTTTCAAGCCTGGAACAAGTTAATGATTCTTGGGAAAAATATGTAGTTTCTTTAGATGATGTAAATTTTTGAATAAAAAATGGTATAAAACATATTAATATACTAGATATTGAAAAAGTATTGTAAATGTATTGAAAATATAACTGACCTTTCAAAAACACCAACTTTAAATTTGGTGTTTTTTTATTTTTTTTAAACAAAAAGAATATATAGGGTATATAAAATATTTGCAATAATAAAAAAATTAATATAATATTAAAAATCTAATTAATAATCCTAAATTTTATGAACATTGAAACAGAAAAAAATATAATTGATAAAAAATTATATATAGATTCAAATACATTATCAAAAAAACTTGATAATGTTATAATTAATGAGTCTAAAATTTTAAGAAAAAATTTAAAAAAATCAGAAAATATTAACAATAATATACCATATAGTTATGCATAAGGTATTATTTAAATTAAATGTTTTTGAATATTTATCATGATATTTTAGAATATATAGAGAATATTATGAAAATTTATATAAAGATAGTTGAATATGGTCTGAAAATAAAATAATAGATTGATATATACAAGAGTCTATTCAAAGAAAAAAAGAAATAATTAAAATAACAAGCAAAAATTGTTACAACCTACGTTCCACTTTTAGAAATGTTCGGATATATGACAGCTTCTCAATGAAGAACCACATATGGGGTGGAATTCGACCACTACGAAGAAGTTCCAACAAATGTTGCTATTAAGATTAGAGAAGATAAAGGGGTTGTTTTACCTGATGAAGACTAATTCTAAATTATTTAAAACCAAAAAACTATACTTAGATTTAAGTATAGTTTTTTTATAGCATATAAATACTACTATCTAAATCAATTACATCAAGATTAAAATCATTATATTTATTTATAAATAACTTATATTTTGATAAATCAAATTTTTCTTTATTTACTTTAACTTCATAAGCTTGTTTTTCATACTCTAAAACAAAGTCAACTTCATTTTTATTTTGAGTCCTCCAAAACTTTATATCATCTATGGTATTATTATTTAATAAATTTCTAAAAACTAAATTTTCAAACAATTCTCATTTATCAACTCTAAAATCAAAATTTTCGAAATTGTTAATAAAATAATTTCTTAATCATAAATCATAAAAATATACTTTTTGCATCTTTGTTAATTCTTTTCTTATGTTTTCAAAAAAAGGAGATATTGTTGCAATATGAAAAGATTTTTTCATTATGTAAATATATCTTTCTACTGTTACAGCATTTAAATTTACAGTATTTGCTATTTCATTTACATTTAATAAGTTACCAACTTGACTGGCTAATATCTTTAATATAAAATAATATTTTTTTTCATATTCAACTCATGCCTCTAAAATATCTTTTTTTATATATGATAATCAAATTTCTTCTAAAATATTCTTTTTTTCCTCAATATCATCTTCTAAAACTACTTCTGGATATCCACCATAAATCATAAATTCATAATAAAAATGATATATATCATTTTTTACCAATAAAGGTATTTGTTTATTTTTAATATATGATACTAAGTTTTCTTTTTTCTTAAAAATCAAATATTCTTCAAAACTTAATGTGTTTATATAAAAAATCCTCTTTCTTCCGGCAAGAGAATCCTTAAATTTTTTATCAATATAAAATGCTGAACTTCATGTTACTACCAATTTTATAATTCATTTATATTCATCGTAAATATATTTTAAAAAGTTACTTGGATTTTTTAAATATTGTATTTCATCAATAAAAACAGTTGTTTTTACATCTGATTTTAAAATCAGATCAAATATGTTTTCTGGATGCTTATTTAATAAATCCAAAT
>CAZGNU010000006.1:0-40852 GCA_964527325.1 uncultured Candidatus Peribacteria bacterium
CTTGTCCAAAAAAAACATCAAGCCAAGTAATTCATATCAGGTATATGCAAAAAAAATGGATTCTATGTTAAGATGCCTATAGGAAAAACCGACAGATGCTTACAAAGAAATCATACAAGACTAATCAAATAAAAATCAAAAAATACAATCTAAAAAAAATATTTATGTATAATGTAATTATATCTGATAAAGTACACGATATAATACACAATTTTATTAATTCTTATAAAAATGTATTTTTGAAAACATTTTCTGATACATGAATTTATTATGAAAACTTAATAAGAGAAAATTATATAAATAATTCTATAAAATTTCAAAATTAAATATATGACTGAGTTGAAAAATTATTAAAAGAAGAAAAAATATATTGATGTAAAAAATTAAAGGATAAAAACTTTGAAATCACAATTACTATATGAAATTATAGATTATTTATAAAATATTATGAAAACGATAATAATAGATTTGTTAATAAAATAAGTTTTAATAAAAAATAAAATTAACCTCAAAATCATGAAGACAAAAATAAACAAAAAAGCAACATCAATAGCTGAAGCAATGGTTATTATGCTTGTAGTTGTTAGCTGAGTAACATGAATGTATCATATATTCTATAAATCTACTCAATTATCAACTTCAACTACAAATAAAATAAAAGCTATTCAAATAGCTACCCAATGAATTGAAGCTATGACAAATATCAGAGATACAAACTGGTTACTTTTTTCTAGTGATTACAATAATTGTTGGAATGCATTAAATTATGATTCTCAGTGTATTTGATACGATACAGATAACTCATATCAAATAAAAAACAGTTGAAGTTATAAAATTTATAGAAATTTTAATAATAGATGGTATACTTCTAGCTGAATTACAGCAGATTATTCTGATAGTAATTATAGAGATTTTTTTAGAGTATGATTAAATAATTGAATTTTTACTCAAACATGAACTACAATAAATCTTAGACCAGTTTTTACAAGAGAAATTTTAATTAATTATTTACCTAACTGACTAGAAACAGATCCAAAAATGGAAATAACGTCAATAGTTCAGTGGAGTGATTGAAGTTCAAGTGTGCCACACAAGGTTGAGTTGAAGCAGGTTTTGAGTAATTGGAAGAAGTAAAAAAACTGATTTTAATCAGTTTTTTTACTTTAAGCTGCAATTTGTTGATCATAATCATCAGAAACTGTATTATTAGTTGCTTTTTTTGTTATATCAACTATAGAAGTTAATCATCAAGGATCTTTTTCATCTTTTCTATATGATTCATGTTCTCATCTTTCAAATTTAATAATTTGATCAACATATTTTCATAAAACTTTTTCAAATTTTTGATTATTTCAACTTTCCATATCATCAATACTAATTCATAATTGACTTAGATCTTTTAAATATACTCACCAATCGTTTAATCTAGAGAACATAAAACTTGGTGAATTATAGCTTGAAATAAAATCCTCGCTTCATCAATTATTTTCCATAAATCAAGCTAAAAGATATCTAAGTTCATGCTTTAATTTAGTAGTTCTATCATCATTACTTGAATATTTTTTATTAGCAATAGCATTAAATGAATCAGTAATTTCTTTCCAAAAATGTGGTGCTGCTCTTTTCTTTTTTAATGTTCATCAAGTCATTAATCATAAAATATCAGTTGTTGCTTTCTTGATATCAATTCATGATGTTCCAGCATATAAAAATGGATCTGTCATCAAATCTTCATTATCAAAAAGAGGAATATCTGGTGACTTAAATTGATTATAATAATCTTTTAATATTTGATTTCATTCCTTATCTTTATTTAAAACTATGACATCTGCATATTTTGAATCTTCTCAAGTATCAGAAATATTTAACATATTCAAAGAATCTGAAAGAATTTTTCAATACTTTGAATAAAATTTTCTACAACGCTTTATTTTTTCCTCATCTCCTTCTGTTTTTCATTGATTATTAAAAACTTTTAGAGCATCAGATAATATACTTGTATGTTTTCAGTCATTTTGAATAATCTCACAAACCTTTAAAACTGTATCAGTAAATTTATTAATACTAGATTTATTTCATAAAAATTTAGTAATAGGTATTAAATATCATTTTGCAATTATACTTTTCCATTTATCTAACTCTCATTCTTCATATCACATTGCAACTCAAGAAAAAAGCATAACAAAGGGAACTTCGCTCATTTCATGCATTGGTCATCATTTACCGATAACTGTTTCATATCATCATCTTGCATTTGGATATGTTCATCACTCCATTTCACCAAATACATAATCGATTCTACCTGCAAGAGTTCTTCTGTTTGTAGCATCTATTTCTCAAGTTTTAAATTCCTCATCTTTTCATTGATTTCTGCATCTATTAAAATCCTTATGCAATCTTGATCTTCTTTTTGGTGGTTGTTTTCATTTACATTGTCTTATAGTCAATATATACATAAGTTGCTCCTCTGTGAAAGGCATATCCTTTTCCTCAGCTTTTGCTTTTTCTTCCATATACAACTTATCTCACACTTTTCATCACATAGCCTCATACCATAAAAATGATCATTTATATTGAGTTAATTTTTTTGCATATAATACTCAATATTTTTCAAGCATAAATATCATACCTGCTTCTTTTTTATGTTGTGGTACATCTTTATTTAATAACCATCAAATAATCATTTCAGTAGCAGGTCAAGAATCAACATCTTTTAATTTTTGAATATAATCATCTTGTCTTTTTTTCTTGGCAGATTCAACTCTTGTAGTTAAATCATTTTTTAAATCTTCTGGTAAAAATGATCAAAAAAATCAACTTGCAAATTTTGCTGCATTTTCCTCTTGTCATTCTTTAAGATAATTTTCAATTGAATCTAATCACAATTTTCATCATTGTATTAATTCATTAAATGAGTATTTCTTAAAAAATCTAGACCAAAAATGTCACTTAATATCATTTGTATCTGGTAATTTTTCATTTACATCTTTTTCTTCATCTAAACATCTAGGCTTTAATTTAAATTTTGCAATTCTAGAATAAAGTTCTCAAATTGTAATAGTAAATTGTTTATCATCAACTCAAAAAGACTTACTTTGAACGTCTCATTTTTTTATCCCCTTTGAATCATCATTATCTTCATGTTTTTTTTCATTATATTCTCAAAAACTAATAGTTACCTTGTTTCATGAAATATTATGAATTTGAATTAATTCATCTCATTTTCAATCTCAATCAGCAACCAAGTAATCATAAATGATACCTGATTTTTCTGAATCATTATTTGTACTTTTTTTAATAATTCAATTATCGGAAAACTTAAAATCTCACCAGTTTCATTTTGTTTCATCATCTTCAGATTTTAATTTTTCTATCATAGATGAAAAATCTAACATCTGTGAATTAGAATAGGAAGTTATAGTACAACTCTGTTCTTTAAATGCACTAATAAAATCTATAAATGTTAGCTCAGTATTTCTATTTAACATATCAGTAACAATAATTTTTCATCACTGTACTGTTTGATCAAAATAAGCTATTCTATAATAAAAAGTTCATGCTGCTTTTTTTGTAGTAAAAGTAGTTCAAATATCAAAATCATATTTAACAGAATCATATGTAGTATCTATTTTCGAAAGCTGTCTTTTTAATTCTTCTTTATTAAAATTTGAAGCTTTTTCTAATTGTTTATCAAAATCTACAATTTCTGAATCATTTTCTATTAAAGTTTTTATTTCTTTTTCATTTTTTCCTTCAGATACATATTTGTTTCTTAATTCTGCTACTCTATTACTTTTTTGCTTTTCAATTTCACCTGTAATATTATCAAATTCCATTTCATCTGTAAAATCTGTATCAGTTCATTTTTTAATTTCATCTTTTAATAATCTCTCCTTTATTTCTTTCTCAGAAATTACTTCAAATTCAGTAATTGAAGCAACTCATTCCTCTTTATTTCAATTTTCAATAAAATTCAATATTGAAGCAAAATCTAATGAATATGATTTATTTCATTTATTATAAAACTCATTAGTTCATTTATCTAATAATTTTACAATACCATCTGTTAGTCAAGTATCAGTAATTTTAGCATAAACAATTGATTCACCTTTTTTTACACCTTCTTTTGGTCATTTATCATATGCAACAGAAGTTTCTTGGTTAATTATAATATATGATCATTTAATAAAATTTTCAACTCATTTAACATTATCTAATTCTAATAATTTGTTTTTAAATCAATCTAAATCTTTATCTATATTTTCATTAAATTCATCTAATTCTTGATTAAACTTAGCAAAAAAATTAGATAATAACATTGTATCAAAGCTTGCAATTATTTTATCAATATTTTTATCATTAGATAATAAATCAGCAGTATTTAATATAATATTCTCTTCTTGAAAATTTATATTCGATACTAAATGTTCTATTTTAACATCATTAATTTCATTTTCTAAAAAATTATTTCTTATAATTTTTTCTTTATCATTGATAGATAAATCATTTACAAGTCATATTTTCTTTGCATCACTATAAGTAATATTCGGTAAAAAATTTAATATTATTTTTTTCTTTACATTATTTCATATTATTTTTAAATTTAATACTTCTTTAAAAATATATAAATCAGTTGTTACTAATAGTTTTGAATTATCAATAGCAATTATTTCAGATAATATATTATTGTTTTCATTATCTATTTTATTTATTTCTTCTTCAGATAAAAAAGAATAAGAATCTCTTATTCAAGACATAATTTCATTAGTTTTCTTTTTTTTATTAGGAAGATGCTCTTTTCAAAAAACTTTTACTAAAAATTCTACAATTTCTTTATCTCTTCTACTAAAAACTCATATTTTATCTTTATCATCAGATTTAATAACTATTAAAAAAGCATCTAACTCTTTTTGACTTAATTTATTAATTTCAGGAATTATTTTTTTATTTAAAATATCTCAAGGAATATCATAATCAGAAGTTATTGCATTTTCTAGAGTTTGTCTATCAAATTTTAATCTGTTATATTTTGAAAATAAATGTATTTTTAGGTCTGATAATTTAATATTATTTAATGTTACTCATTTATATTTTCACTCTTTATTTAAAATAGTAGAGTCTTCTCCATCAGCTTTTAACATATCCTTAATTATATCTTCTGGTACTTTATTTTCCAGGAAAATACTATCTAAAAAATCATTTTTTTTAGATTCGTCTCTAGTTTGATTATCACATAAATCATTAATTAATTTTTGTTTATTATTTGAAGCATTTTGTTTTTTAATATCCTCATCATTTTCATTAACCTTATTTTCCATAATTTATTTTTAATAATTATTTTATATATTATACACTTTCTTTACATAAAAAGCAAGAAAACCTGAATATTTTTTTATTCAGGCTTTCTATTTTCTAAAAAATACTTTTTATCTATTCAAGATTGTCTAAAAATACTTAAAACCGTTTTTATATTTAAAGTTTTATTTCAGTGATTAGGAATAGTAATTTTAAAATTTCAATTTTTTAGTTGAACATGACTTCATTTTTGATTACATACTTCAAATCAATTTTTTAACATATAATTTAAAATATCTTTACTCCTGATATTGTGAATATTTGGAGTCATTATTATATAGTTACAAAAGTATTAACAGAATTTTCAAAAGATCTAATTAATTCATATTCTTCATCTCATTTTTTTAATCATTCAATATGACAACTAAGAGCTTCTGTTCAATTTAAGATTGCTTCTTCTAATGTATTTCATTCAGTAATAATACTAAAAATATTAGACAAAACTGTAAAAGTTCAGTCATCATTTTTAAGAATAGTAAGTGGTAAATTGCTCATAAAATTATATATAATTTAGTATTACAAATATTATACTTAATTTTATTATTTTTCAAGTTTGATATTATCTAAAAAAAATATATAGTAAATTATAATATAAATAACTAAAATTTTATGATACTAATCTGAATACTCGTTTCTATAATCCTATTCTCTATAATAGTCCTAGTTCACGAATTTTGACACTTTGCAGCAGCAAGATTTTTTTGAGTAAAAGTAGAAGAGTTTGGGTTATGAATCCCTCCAAGAGCAAAAAAACTTTTTAAAGATAAAAAATGAACTCTGTTTTCTCTTAATTGGTTACCAATTTGAGGTTTTGTTAAATTGTACTGAGAAAATCCTAATTTTTTGAAAAATAAAAATGATAAAAATGCACTATTCAACAAACCAGCATGGCAACAGTCTATAATAATCTTAGCTTGAGTGTTTATGAATTTTTTACTTGCTTCAATTATTTTTAGTATACTTTTCTTTACTTGAATAAAACCAATTGGAATAAATACAAAAATTGAAACAGACTTAGATCTAAAACTTATTCCAAATTATGAACAGGCTATAGAATCTTGATTATTAATAAAAGAAGATTGATTAATTTTAAGTCCTGTTGAATGAAGTATTGCTGAAAAAGCAGGTATTGAAGAATGAGATGTGTTGTTAAAATCCCCCTATCCCCCTTTGGGTACTTTCCCCCCAAGGGAGAAAGAAAATTTTATAAATGCAGAAGAAATTATAAAAATAATATGAGATAATCCTTGAAATAAACTTATTTTTACAATAAAAAGAAATAATAAAACAATTGAAATCCCTATAATTCCCTCTCCCTCGGGGGGAGGGTTAGGGAGGGGGAAAATCGGCTCATACATATCTCCAAATATTACACTTAACACAGATTTTCAATATAATTATTGATTTATAAATTCAATAAAATACTGATTCAAAGAAACGTTTAACCAAAGTTTACTTACAGTAAAATGACTATGAATGCTTGTGTGAAATATATTAAATCCAAAAACTCCAGAAATTAGAGAAGAAGCATTATCTCAAGTACGTTGACCAATATGAATTGTGGATTTTATTAGTGATTCTCTTAAGTGATGAATAGTATTTTTAATAATCATTTGAGCAGTAATATCAATAAATTTATGAGTATTCAATCTATTACCAATACCAGCTCTTGATGGATGAAGATTTCTTTTTATTACAATAAATGGAGTAATAGAAAAAATATTTTGAAAAAAAGCAATAAACGAAAATACTGAAAATATAATTCACGTGTGATTTTTCATGTTTTTAATTGCATTAAGTTTATTAATAGCATATAATGATATTAGTACAATATTTTTTAGATAAAAAAACATGGCTAATAATATGGATGAGAATAAAATTTTACTAAAGGCAAAAAGATATGTAAATAAACTTCTTGTTCCTTTGGAAAGACATTATTATCACAGCTACAACCATGCAGTTGAAGTAATGGAAAGAGCTATATATCTTTGAGAAAAAGAGTGATTATCATGTAGTGATTTAGAAATTTTAGGACTTGCATGATTATTTCATGACACTGGTTTTGTTATTCAATATGATAATAACGAACAAATTTGATCTAAAATTGCACAAAATTATTTAAAAAGTGTGTTATATCCAAAAGATAAAATAAAATTTGTAGAAAAGTTAATACTTGCAACAATTCCAACATATAAAAATCCTATTGATATTTATGAAAAAATTATCAAAGATGCTGATATGGATAACCTATGAAGAAAAGACTTCTTTGATAAATCAAATTCACTTAAAAAAGAAATCGAAATAATAAAAAATATAAAAATCAATGACCCTGACTGGAATCACTGATTAGTTGAACTACTTAAAGAACATCACTTTGAAGCTATAACTCAAAAGCTTGAAAGAGATTGAGTAAAACATGAAAACTTAGTTCAAATGTTAGATGAGTTGGAAAATGAAGAGATATAAAAAATTACAAGAAAATTACAATAATTTGTAATTTTTTTTTATTTTGTATAATGCAACTATTCCTATCCTGAATCCTTTCCTTTACATAAAGGAAAGGGGCTACAAAAACTCAATTATTGTTCCTCCTGCCTTTATATAAAGGTAGGAATTCAAGGAAGGAATAATTAATTAGTTATCTTAAAAAATGTTTGAATATAAATTAGAAAACATAGACTGAAAAGCTAGAGCTTGAGAGTTTTTTACTGAGCATGGTAGCTTTAAGACTCCTGTATTTATGCCGGTTGGAACAAAAGCTACTGTTAAATGAATTACTAAAGAAGATTTAGATGAAATGTGATCAGAAATTATTTTAGCTAATACATATCATTTATATTTAAGACCATGAGAAGATGTTGTAAAACATTTTGGGTGAGTTCATAAATTTCAAAATTATAATAAACCTATTTTAACTGATTCTGGTGGTTTTCAGGTTTTTAGTTTAGGAAATATAACCCATCCCTGAATCCCTTCCCTTAAGCCTAATGGAAGGGGGCTACAAAATGAAGAAAGTTTAGTGAAAATAACTGAAAAAGGAGTGCACTTTAGAAGCTTTATAGATTGAAGTAAGCATTTTTTTAATGCAGAGAACAATATGGATTTACAAAGTAATCTGTGAGCAGATATAATCATGGCTTTTGATGAATGTGCTCCTGGTGATAGTAGTCATGAATATGCAAAAGCTGCAATGAATAGAACTCACAGATGGGCAGAAAGATGTGTAACTAGACGGAAAGAAAATAATGAAAAAAGAAAAGAAAACGGTGAACACCTTCAAGCACTATTCCCAATTGCTCAATGAGTAATCTATGATGATCTGAGAAAAGAAAGTGCTGAATTTATATGAAAACTAGATTGTCCATGATTTGCAATATGATGATTATCAGTGTGAGAATCAAAAGAAGACATGTATAGAACAATGGATGTAATAGAACCTGTGTTACCAAAAAATAAACCAAGGTATTTAATGTGAGTATGAACTCCTGAGGACGTTGTTGAATGAATATACAGATGAATAGATATGTTTGATTGTGTACTACCAACTAGACTATGAAGACATTGAGTAGCTTTTTCTAGTATATGAAATATAAAAATAAGAAACAAAAAATGGCAACTTTCAAAAGAGCCACTTGATGAAACATGCAAATGTAGAGTATGTAAAGATTATACAAAATGATATCTAAGACATCTAATCCAAGAATGAGAAATGTTATGAATGCAACTTCTTAGTTATCATAATTTACATTTTCTTGTAAATCTATGAAAAAAAGCGAGAGAGGCTATTTTGGAAAATAAATATGAGGATTTTAGGAATGCTTTTTGGGAGAAATATGATGTGGAGGGTAAGATGCATAGAGGGTAGAAAACCCCTCCCTTAATCCCTCCCCTACAGGAGAGGGAAATAACTACAAATTTTATTTTTGTTCTATCCCTTCCTCCTGTAGGGGGAAGGTTAGGATGGGGGTTATTTTATCCTAAACAAAACCTTATACCCGTGCTTAACCTGTCCTTGTAATAATTTATAAACATTATTTACATCACTAAATTTTTCTTTATTCTCATCTGCTTTCACGTAAGCATTTATATTTAATAAATAATTATAATTAGTTTCATCTATTTTTTCATCTTTAATTAAAGTATTAATAGTTTCATAACATTTAAATAATTTAGTTCATCTTCAAATAGTTTTTCACTCTTCTGTATAGCTTTCATAGTTAACTCAAGCTATAGTCATAAATCTATCATAATCTTCTGAAAATTTTTCTGATTTATTAAATTCTTCAAGTGCTACTTTCAAACAAATACTATCAGTTTCTATTAGTTCTAACTTATCACTTGTAAACGTTTTAAGTAATCTTTCAAATCTTGTAGTTAAATTATGTCTTTCATCTTTATCTATTGTTGCAGCATTTAAGTCTACTAATAAATATTCAAGTCATAATTTTTTAAGATTTTCTACAGTTTTATTAATATTATCATCGTATATATAATCATTAAACGTAAATATTAAACTATCTTCTAACAATCTCTTATTATTTTCAGAAATATGATATCTAAGGAATGTTCATATTCTATATATTCAAGTTGTATTTTTATATTCTTCATTTGGATTAGAAATATTTTTATAAATTCTAGTAAGAGATTCTTTTGCAGATCTTGCAAATGATGGTTGTTTTTTAATAAGCTCATTTAATATTAATCTAACGGTGAAAATATCCATTTTTTCAATTCACGATACAGCTGTTTTAATATCTTCACTTATATATTCCTTCAAAAAATCCTGTCTTTTGCTTTCTAAAATATTTGTATGAAATAATATTTTTAAATATTCACTATGGTAAAGGTAAGGTGCATTTATAGTAGTAATTTCTCATCTTTTATATTTGTCGTATCATGCTCATTTCAAATTAGTAAAACTATGAGGAATAGCAGAATTTACGAAATATATAATGATAATTAAAGATAATACTAAACTTCAAAATCACTTTATATAAAATTCTTTTTCACTAGTTTTATTAGTATAGCTAGATAAATAATAAATTGAAATTGCTATTGCAAGCAAGAAAGAAAAATACATAGTAATTCAATACCAAACTATTCAAAATGCTGAAATAGCCCACAAGAAAGTATAAAAACTAGTAAATATTAGATTTAGTTTAAATAAATTTATTTTTCATGATTCTTTTTCATCATTAAGAGTAAACAATAAATATAAAGTAGGGATAAAAAATATTAATAAAATTATAATATATCAAAAAGGTAAACTAAATTTTGCAAAGAAATCAGAAATGGATTGATTAATAGTTCTGTTACTTTTCCATAAATATATCAAATTCTCTTTATCACTTCATAAATTATTTTTATCTATAAATTTTTCTAAAGAATTAATAGAGTTTATTTCAGAATTAAAAATAGAATAATTATTATAATTTAATCTTAATTCCTTAATAAAATTAAAATCAGAATCAGATAATTCTTTTCATTGTAGTAAAACAATATCTTTTCATAATTTAGAATTAACTACCTTATTTTCTAATTCCTTATAAAATAAATCCATAATTCTTTTTTCAACACTCTCATAAGTATTGTTTTCATTTACAACTGATTTTATATCATTTATTGAAATATAATTTCTTATCTTTATATCAAAAATATCTTTTCAAGAATTTAAATTTTTCAAAACTAAAGTATTACCAGAAAATACAATATTTTTAGTATCACTTGAGATATTAGATAATTTAGAATTATCTATTACACTATTACTTCATGGAATAAAAGTTAATAATTCTAGTAACAATAATAAAACAATAAAATAAGCATATCACTTTTTTCTAAAAGGTAAGAATAATAATACTACAGGCAACAAAGCAAGGAAAATAAATCAAATATCAGTATATTCTCATCACTGATTTTTTTGCATAGTCAGATTCCAAGGCAATTTCACATAATTATTTATTCATGTTTCATAACCAAAATATCTTCACAAATCCTCGTTTCCTGAAGTTCACTCAGCAGACATCCTTCTTGATTTTTTAGTATCTTCTATTATTTTCAATTCTTCATCAGAATAAATTAATGAAGAATCAAATTTATATCTTTCAGAAGTTCAAGAAATAACAGTTCAAATACTTATCTTTGGATATGATTCTACAATATTTTTTCCAAGCCATGGCAGTAAAGCTAAAATTATTCATAATAAAAATACTCCTAACTCCATAAAAAACTTTTTAGCAACAATCTTATTTTTTAAAGTTGTATATAATAATAAAGATACTCAAATCAATCAAAATACAATTGCAAAATTTGTTTCAAATCAAGGTATTCTTTCAGGATTAACAACCACGTTCATCATTTTCCATAAATTTGCTCTAGTAAATATAGCAAAGAAAATAGATAAATACGAAATAAATCATAAAACACCTAACCTAGCATAAAATCTAAGTCATATAATTGCAGATATTAATAGTAAAGATGTAAATTTAATTGAAAATGCAAATCAAGCCAATAATCAAATTACAAAAATAATTGAAAGATTAGACCTATTAAATTTTTTATGTAATATTTTATCATTAACAAAAGATTTAACTTTTTCTAAATATGAAATATTATTTAATCTCAAGTAATATTTCAAAACTAAATATAAAGTAATAATACTAATAAAAAATAATCCTGGATCAATCTTCATATCTTTAGCTTGTTGAAATACAACCATAGGTAAAGAAATAAAAATAGTACCAGTTAAAAGTGGAATATTTACAAAAGTCTTTACTTTACTTTTTAATAAATCTGAAATAGCTAAAACTAACACTATGAAACTCAAAATACCTCAAACATTATTTAAGAAAAAAGCTTGTGTTGGTGATCCAAACATATATCCTATTCAAGTAAAAGTTTGCCAAGCATACATATTTCAAAGAGCAATAATACTACCAGCTTCAGCCATTAAATGTGGAAAATTCATATAAACTCATAAATCGTCCCATCATATTGGAAATGGTCTAACTATTGAAATCAAACTAACTGATAACACAAGAGTTGAAACAATAAATAGAAACTCAGAGCTTAATAATCTCAAATAACTTCCCTCTTCAATATCAACCTCAAATTTATAATTCCAAATAGAATTAAAAGTTTCTAATAGTTCATTTTTAGCAAAAACAATAAATCATATTAATATAGCAAAAACTACATATAAATTATAAAATCAAAGTATTCAAATTATATCAAGTAGGAAAACAAAAGAAAAAAATCAAAGTCAAAGTGAAATTATAAATTTATAAATACTTGATTCTTTTTGTGCATTAGGTAAATATGAAACTATTTTTCTTCAAAATGATAATGTAATTAATACAATAGAAACAGGAATAAATGAGAAAAATATTATTTTAAAAAATAGTGCGATTCAATTTCAAATACTCTGGTCATTTAATGTGAAAAATAAAATTGATAATACAAATAAATGCAACAAGAAAAAAGAAAATATTTTTATTAAAGAAAATTCTGCTTTTTCTTCAGATAATTCAAGTTGAAAATATTTATAAACTGAATAAATTATTCAAACAATAATAATATATGAAATATATCAATCAAAATTCTCAACATGTGAGACATCACCAAAATAATAAAAGAATATAACTATGAAACTAAAAACAGCTAGTATTAATGTTTTTATTAAGTAATTTAGCATTGAAATATTGTTAGGAAATAATTAATTAACACAATAATATACTTTTTAACAAGAAAATAAAATTTTTCTTGAGATTTTATGTTAAAAAATTAGAATAGGAAAAACCTCTCTCTTGAATTCTCTCTCCTTATCAGGAGAAAGAGGCTACAAAATTAATTTTTAAAATAAAAAATGGACTACTTTAAAGAAAGTTTAAAATTACATGAAAAAATAAAATGAAAGATAGATTTTAAATCAAAGCTTGAATTAAATACAAAAGAGGATTTGAGTTTAGCTTATACTCCTGGAGTTGCTGAGCCATGTAGAGAAATTGCAAAAAATCCTGAAAACGCTTACAAATATACTATTAAAAGTAATACTGTTGCTGTTATTTCTGATTGATCTGCTGTTTTGTGATTATGAAATATTGGATGACTTGCAGGATTACCAGTTATGGAATGAAAATGTGTTTTATTTAAAGAATTTGCATGAGTAAATGCTTTTCCTATTGTGCTTGATACACAAGATACAGAAGAAATAATTAGTACTATAAAACATATTTCCCCTACTATATGATGAATAAATTTAGAAGATTTTTCTGCTCCTAGATGTTTTGAAATAGAAGAAAGATTAAAAGCAGAACTTGATATCCCAGTTTTCCATGATGATCAACATGGTACTGCTATTGTTTGTTTAGCTGGGTTGATTAACTCTTTAAAAATTAGAAAACCCCTCCCTAACCCTCCCCTACCAGGAGAGGGAATAGCTACAGATTTTAAGAATATTAAAATAGTTATTAATTGAGTTGGGGCTGCTGGAGTTGCTATATTGAAGTTGTTGTTGAAATATGGCTTTAAGGATATTGTGATGGTGGATACAAAATGAGCTATTTATAAATGAAGAGAATGATTAAATTCAGTGAAAGATGAAATATCAGAATTAACAAATCAGGCTTGTATATATGATATTGAATCAAAATCTTGTATTAGATGATGATTGGAGCAAGCTGTAAAAAATAGTGATGTTTTTATCTGAGTTTCTGCTCCATGAGTACTAACTGAAGATATGGTAAAATCAATGAATCCTGATCCTATTATTTTTGCGATGGCAAACCCTACTCCAGAAATAATGCCAGATTTAGCTAAAAAAGCTTGAGCTAAAATAGTTGCTACATGACGTTCAGACTTCCCTAACCAGTTAAATAATGTACTTGTATTCCCTGGAATATTTAAAGGTGCTTTAGAAAATAGAGTTGTAAAAATAACTGAAGAACATAAATTAGAAGCAGCAATAGCTTTAGCTGAGTATATTAAGAATCCTAGTGTAGATGAGATTATTCCGAGTCCACTAGATAAAGGGGTTGCGGATGTTATTGCTTGAGTAATTAAATAAAAATGACAAAAAAACACTCTTCATTTTCGCAAAAACTTCTTACTAATACATTTTGGTTATATGTATTAAGTTATATTATTGCTCCTATTTGATATGTGATAAAAATACTTTTATCATGAGAATTATTAATAGAAGAAATTTGAATATTGTATTGAGTAATTAGTTTAGTTACTTTAATCTGAGCATTTAATGACTTTTGAATTACCGAGAGTCTTAAATATTTTATTCCTAGATTTTTAAATGAAAAAGCTTACTGAAAAATAAAAAATATTTTACTTTACAGCATTAGTATACAATTCATTTCAAGTATAATAATAGCATCTCTATTATATATTTTTTCAAAAGAAATTGCTGTTTGATATTTTCATAATGAAGAAGTGATTCACACCTTAAAAATATTTTCCATATTTTTTATATGAATAAATTTTTTCAATATTATAACTACTTTTTTCTTGAGTATTCAAAATGCTTTTTATTCAAAAATTGTTGATCTAAGTAGATTATTATTTTCACTTTTATTTATATTTTTATTAATATTCACAGGTAATGCAACTCTTGAATATGTTTCATATATGTGGTTAATCTGATTAACTGTATGATTAATAACTTGATATATTATTTTTTATAATAAATTCTATAAATTATATCTAAAAAATATTAAAGCTAAGTTTGATAAACGCTTATTTAAAAAAGTTATTAAATATGCTCTTTTAGTATTTATGTGAGCTCAAGCTTCTACTATTTTGAGCCAAGTAGATATGCAAATGATTATATTTTTAAAATGAGCAGTTGATGCTTGATATTATACTGTATATCTAAGTATTATTTGAATTCCATTTTTATTACTTTGACCAATTTTTTGACTATTAATGCCTGTTTTTTCTGATCTACACTCACAAAAGAAAATTATAAAAATCGTAAAAATAAAACAAATGTTAACAAATAATTTTATAGCTATTTCGTTTGTATTTAATTTATTATTTTTTATATTCGCACAAACAATAGCTTATATTTTATTCTGAGAAAAATATTTAATGTCGTGAAATATTTTACAATATTCAATATTATTTTTAGTATTCAATTTCCTACTACAAATTAATTTTAATATATTAGCTTGAATCTGAAAAGTAACAGCAAGAGTAAAGATTATTAGTATAGCTATAGTTATAAATCTGGTACTGAATTATATATTATTAAATATCTTGTGAGTTGTGTGAGCTGCACTAGCTACATGAATCTGATGGGTATTAATATATATAATGTCAGAAATATATTTATGAAAAAAATATTCTATAACACTAGACAAAAAGTTTTTAACAAAAAATATATTTTTAATATGACTTTTAGGTATTTTTTCATATAATTTTATTGTTAAATTTTTCGAATGATTATCTAGATGAACAAGTCTTATTTATATGTTCGTAATAGCTATAGTTTGGTTTGGTGTGTTTGGGGTAATTAATATAGAGAAATTAAAACGTGTTTTTTTGGAAATTAAATTAAGAAAAAATCATAATGAATAATGCAGAATATAGAATAATAGAAGATTGATCTCAAATTTGAGAAGCAACTAATGTGTGGAATTTTACTCATATTAGAAAAGATGCTATTATCTGAAACAATTGTAATATTTGAAACAACGTATATATAGATTCAAATGTTAAAATTTGAAATAATGTAAAAGTTCAAAATTCAGTAAATATTTATAATTGAGTAGAGATTTGAGATGATGTATTTGTATGACCTAGTGTAACTTTTACAAATGATCTATTTCCAAGAGCATTCATTTGGAATGATAATAAAATAACAAAAACTATAATAGAAAACTGAGTAAGTATCTGAGCAAATGCAACTATCAAATGCTGAGTAACTATCTCTGAATATACTATGATTTGAGCATGAACTATGGTTACAAAAGATATTCCTGCTTATTCATTAGTTGTCTGAAATCCCGGTAAAGTGGTGTGAAAAGTGGATAAAGAATGAAATAAAATATAAATTATCCCTAACCTGAATCCTTTCCCTTAAGCCTAAGGGCAAGGGACTACAATTATTAATAATAAAAAAATGAAAATAAACTTTTTTAAGCCTTCTGTTGGGCAAGATGAAATTGATGCTGTTGTTAAAGTGATGCAGAGTGGGATGATTGTTGAGTGAAGTGAAGTGAGAAAACTTGAAAATGACTTTAATGATTTTGTTACTGAATGAAAATATTTACCTATTTGTGTGACTAGTTGAACTACTGCTTTGGATTTAGCTTTAAAAGCCATAGATATAAAAGAAACTGATGAAATAATAGTTCCAGATTTTACTTTTATAGCTACTGCTAATTGCGTAAAATTTCAAAACGCAAAAGTAGTATTTGCTGACGTTAGTAAAAAAACATATAATATTACTCTAGAAGAAATAAAAAAAGTAACAACACAAAAAACTAAAGCAATAATTGTAGTTCATCTTTTTGGTAGACCAATAGATGAAATAAAAGAAATTGCAAAATTTGCAAAAGAAAACAATATTACATTAATAGAAGACTGTGCTCAAGCTCACTGAGCAAAAATTCATGATAAAAAAGCTTGAAGTTTTTGAGATATTTCATGTTTTTCATTTTATGCTACAAAAAATATGTGAACAGCTGAATGAGGTATCACATTATTTAAAAACGAAGATGATTATAAAAAAGCGAAATTAATATACAATCATGGTCAATCAGAAAAATATTTTCATACAGCCTTAGGATACAATTTTAGAATGACAAATATTCAGGCTGCTATATGAAATGTACAATTAGCAAGACTACCAAGATTTAACAATTCTAGAATAGAAAATGCTAAAATTTATAATTCTATATTAGAGGATCAAAACACACTTCAACTACCAGAAATAAAACAAGATTCAACAAATGTATTTCATCAATATACACTTTTAGTAAAAGAAAATTCAAATATTACTAGAAAAAAAATACAAGAAAAATTATCAGAAGCTTGAATTCCAACAGCTATTCACTACCCCATCCCTATTCACAAACAACCATATTATTCTGAACAATGATATTCTGAAGAATTATATCCAAACACAAACTATTTATGTGAAAATATTTTTTCTCTTCCAATTTATCCATGACTTACAAAAGAAGAAATTGAATATGTGGGAAATAAATTATTGGAGATAGTGAAATAAAGACCTCATCCTTGAATTCCCTCTCCTTTGCAGGAGAAGGAGGCTACAAAAAATTTAAATAAATATAATCTATAAAAAAAATGAAAGTACTTTTGATATGACTTGGTAAGATGTGACAATTTCACTTACAAAATTTAGTACAAATAAAAGATGTAAGTAAAATTTATGCATTTGATGTATCCACAGAAACTTTTAAAATAAAAAATGAAAAAATTGAATATTCAACAAATTTTGAAGACTTTGATGATAAAGATTTTGATTTTGTAGATATAGTAGCACCTACAGGATTTCATTATAATTATTTAGAAAAATATATAAAACTAAATAAAAATATTTTTGTAGAAAAACCAATTGTTTCAAGTTTAGAAGAAATAGAAAAAATAGAAAAATTAATAAATGAAACTAATTATTCTAAAAAAATATGAGTAGGTTTTATAGAAAGATTTAATGTGGTTTCAAAGTTTTTAAAAGAAAAATGTATAGAACTATGATGTCCAAAACAAATAGAATTTTTTAGATGTAATCCAGGTAGTGATAGAATATGAGATGTTGATGTAACAACAGATTTAATGATTCATGATTTAGATTTAGTAAATTATTTTTTTGACTGAAAAGATTTTGAAATTGCATGAAAAAATATTGAAAGCTATTCTTCAACTGTATTGTTAAAAATAAATAATACAAATATTACACTATCAGCAAATAGAATCACACAACAAAAAATCAGAAAAGTTAAATTTTATTATGATGATCAAACTATTATTTGAGATTTATTATCAGCAAAAGTTGATATATATCACAAACCTAGTAAATACTTTTCAGAAACATGAACAGACCTAAATATTTCATATTTAATTGATGAAAAATATTTACAAAAAACAAATCAATTAAAAGAAGAATTAAAAGAATTTACATCAATTGTAAATGGATGAAATTTTAAAAATTTATCTGATTTTAAAGCATGAAAAAATAGTATTTATACATTAAATAAATTAGTAAAATAAAAAAATGACAAATATAACAAAAATAAATGTAATCTGACTTGGTAAAGCTGGTCTTCCACTTGCCGCTCATATTGCTAGAAAATGAATAGACGTAATCTGAGTAGATATAGATTCTAAAAGATGTGATTTTATTAACTCTTGATGAAATCCTATTCCAGAAGAAGCATGATTAGCAGAATTATTAGAAAAACACTGATGAAAAGAGCTTTTTGCAACTTCAGATTATTCTAAAACAAAAGAGTGAAATGTATTTATAGTGATCGTTCCTTTATTTATTGATGCACATAATAATCCTGATTATTCAATAGTTGATGTTGTTACAAAAAGTATAGGTACACATCTAAAATCATGAGACTCTGTAATATTTGAAACTACTTTTCCTCCAACGACGACTGAAACTAGATTAAAAACTATATTAGAAGTTGAAAGTGGGCTAAAAGAATGAACAGACTTTTACTTAGGTTATTCTCCTGAAAGAATAATGACATGAGTGAGTCTAAGTAGATTTGAAGAATTTCCTAAAGTTATAGGTTGAGTGAGTGAAAAATCTTCAGAAGTAGTACATGAAATTTATTCAAAATTTATCCCAAATTTAAACAAAGTAAAAAACTCAAAAACAGCTGAGTATATAAAAGTAATTGAAGGTTGTTACAGAGATTCTAATATAGCACTTGCAAATGAATTATATAAAATAGCTGAAGAATTAGATATAGATTTCTACGAAGCAAGAGAATTTGCAAATCATCAATACTGTAATATACACTTTCCATCAACATGAGTATGATGACACTGTATTCCTGTATACCCTCATTTTTTAATCAAAAAAATGGATGAAGCTAATAAGGAATCATATAGAACTTTTTTATCAACTTCAAGAGATGTAAATGAGGATATGATAAACTACTGGGCTGAAAAAATAATTTTAAAGGCTTTAGAAATAGATAAACCATTAAAAGACGTCAATATTTTGGTAAAGTGAATTACTTATAGATCATGAGTAAAAGAATTATACCACTCAAGAAACCACGCACTAGCAAAATTATTAAAAAATAAATGATTAAATCTTTTTGTGTTTGATGAAATGTATAGTGAAAGTGAGATTAATGAGTTGTGATTTAATTATGGGAAAAATGGTGATATTGAGTTTGATTGTTTTAGTTTAGAATTGAAGTAAAAAATGATAGATCAACATGCTTCATTATCTGAAAAATTTCTAAAAAAAGGTTTTTGGTTATATCTTTTTTCTTTTATTATTGCTCCAATTTGATATATAATAAAAATAATAATATCAAGTGAACTTACCGTTAGTGAAATTGGTATTTTATATGGTGTTATTAGTTTGATTGCAATGTTAAGTTCATATAATGATCTGTGAATGAATGAAAGTTTAAAATACTTTATTCCAAAGTTTGTTACAGAAAAAAGATTTGATAAAATAAAATCCATTTTGTTTTATGCACTTTTTGTCCAAATAATTACATCAGCATTAATTGCATTTTTTTTCTATTTTTGAGCTGATTATATTTCTAATAATTATTTTAAAACCTATGAAGCTAAAGAAACATTAAAAGTATTTGCTTTCTATTTTGTTGGAATAAATATCTATAAAACAATTAATAATTTTTTCATGGCAGTACAAGATACGTATTATCATCAAATTAGTGATTTTGTTAGAATGTGATTCATTATGATATCAGTTATATTCATGTTTTTCTGAAATATGTCAACTATAATTAATTATAGTTATACATGGCTTATATGATTATATTTTTGAACAATACTATCCTTAATCTTATTTTACAAAAAATATTATAAAACTTATTTTAAAGAAAATAAAATATTGATTAATAGAACCTTAATTAAAAAAGTATCAAAATATGCATCTATAGTTTTTATTTGAGCTTCGGCATGAACAATACTATGACAAATTGATATGCAAATGATAATATATCTATTATGAACAGTAGAAGCATGATACTATACAAATTATTTAAGTATAATAAGAATTCCACTTATTATGATATGACCAATATTTGGGCTTTTATTTCCTGTTTTTTCAGAACTTTACTCTAAAAAAGAATATAAAAAAATTAAATTGATAAAAACAATATTTTCTATGAATTTTATCATTATATGAATAATGATAAATATTTTCTTTTTTGTTTTTTCAGAAATCATAGCTTATGTGTTATTCTGAGAAAAATTCTTAACATCATGAATAATACTAAAATACTCAATATTATTATTAGTATTTAACTTTCTTTTTTCTATTAATTTTTGTTTATTAAGTTGAATCTGACGAGTCAAAAAAAGACTAAAAATAATTATTGTAGCAATAATTTTTAATTTTATATTGAATTTAGTCTTAATTAATAAAATATGAACTTATTGAGCAGCTCTTTCAACATGATTAGGTTGGATGTTAATGTATTTATTAAGTGAATTATTATTAAGAAAAAAATTTATAATTAATTATGATTATATATATATATGAAAAAATATAATAATAATGTGATTATTTGGATACATTATTAATTTTCTATGATTCAATACTTTAAACTGATTAAATAGAATAAATTCTTTTAGTTTACTTATATTATTTTTTTTAATTTGGCTTTGAATTTTTATAATTATTAATTATAATAAAATGAAAGTTTTTATTTCTGAAATTAGAAAGATAAGAAACTAAAATATATAATATTTTTTAAATGATATACATGAACTATTTTTTTAAATGAAAAACAATATTAATAACAGGATGAACAGGATTTCTGTGATATGCATTAACAAAAGAAATACTAAAACAAAATCCACACAGTATCAGAATTTTTTCTAGAGATGAAGTGAAGCATTTTAATATGCAAAAAGATTTTTGAGATGATAGGATTAGACATTTGATATGAGACATTAGAGATAAAACCAGGTTAGCAAAGGCTATGAGGGGTGCTGATTATGTAATACATGCAGCTGCTCTCAAGAGGTTAGATATTATTGAATATAACACTGAAGAATCTGTTAAAACTAATATAATCTGAACATTAAATTTAGTTGAGGCTGCTGTTGAGGAAAAAGTTAATAAAGTAGTATTTATTTCTACCGATAAATCATGTTCTCCTGTTAATACATATTGAGGATGTAAATTTGTAAGTGAAAGAATTATTACTGAAAGTAATTATAGTAATTGAAACATTGATACTACTTTTTTGTCAGTAAGGTATTGAAATGTAGTAAATAGTACATGATCTATAGTTCCAATATTACAAGAAAAAATTAGAAATAAAGAAGACTTTTTACTTACTGATGATAGAATGACAAGATTTTTAATTAGTGAAGAAGAAGCCATCCAATTAATTTTTGATGCATTTGAATACTGAGTATGATGAGAAGTAATTGTTCCAAAACTTGATTCATGTAAAGTAATAGATTTAATGGAAGCAATAAAGAAGGTTAATAATTATGATTGTAAAATTAATAAAATATGACTAAGACCATGAGAAAAGATTCATGAATTAATGATAAATGAATCAGAATGATCAAGGATAATATTTTACAAAAATCGTTATATAATAAAATCTTTAATTCAGGAATATAAACATATTAAAGAGCCTATTGAATATATTGAAAATTGAGAAGAAGTTACCATGTGAGATTATTCATCAGAATGATCAATTGTATGAGTAGAAAAAATAATAAAAGATTTTTGAGATTATTTAAAAATATAGTTATGATCCCATATTGAAAACAATATATTGATAATGAAGATATACAATCCGTTGTAGAAACTTTGCAATCTGATTATTTAACAACATGACCAAGAATACAAGAATTTGAAAATTCCTTATCTAGTTATACATGATGAAGATATTGTGTTTCTTGTTCCAATTGAACTACAGCATTGCATTTAGCTTATTTAGCTATATGATTAGAAAAATGAGATGAAGTTATAACAACCGCAAATACTTTTGTTGCTACCTCGAATATGATTATAGCCTGCCAGGCTAAACCAGTGTTTTGTGATATAAAAATATATGACTATAATATTGATGAAACAAAAATAGAAGATCTAATTACAAAAAAAACTAAGGCAATTTCTGTAGTCCACTTTGCATGAAGACCATGTAATATGAAAAAAATATGGGAAATAGCTGAAAAATATGATTTGAAAGTTATAGAAGATGCTGCACATGCCTTATGAGCAAGTTATGATAATATAAAAATCTGAAATACTAAAAGTGAGTTAACTACTTTTTCTTTTCATCCAGTAAAACCTATTACTACCTGAGAATGATGAGCGGTTGTTACTAATAATGAAGATTATTACAAAAAAATGTTAAAATTCAGATCTCATTGAATAAAAAGAGATAAAAATGGTTTCAATGACATGGTAGATTTTTGATACAACTATAGAATTACAGATCTGCAATGCGCTTTATGAATTTCACAATTAAAAAAACTTGATAATTTTATTGATTATAGAAAAAAAATAGTTCAATTATACAATGAAAATCTAAGTTGAACTGATTGAATTGTTATACCAAAAAATGATGACATTTCAAATAGTTGATGGCATTTATATGTCGTAAGATTTGAAAAAAAAGTTATTAGGGATAATATTATGAATAAATTAAAAGAAAACTGATTTCTAGTTACTATTCATTATCCACCTGTTTATTCTAATACTTATTATAGAGAAAATTGATATAAAGATCTTAATCTAGAAAATAGTGAAAAATATTTTGAAACTTGTTTAAGTTTACCCATATTTTATAAATTAGAAAAAAGTAAAATTTTTGAAATTAGTAATATAATTAAAAATAATATATAAAAAAATGAAAACTGATATTATAATTCAAGCTCGTATAGGATCAACAAGATTACCTTGAAAGGTAATGTTAAGTTTAGCATGAAAACCAGCATTATGGCATGATATTGAAAGATGTAAAAAATGTGAAAATGTTGAAGATATAATTATAGCCACAACTACTAATTCGGAAGATAATATTATAGAAAGGTGGTGTATCAAAAATAATGTAAAATATTATAGATGAAGTAGTAATAATGTACTAAAAAGATATTATGAAACTGCAAAAAAATATAAATCTGATAATATTGTGAGAGTTACAAGTGACTGCCCATTAATTGAACCAGAAATTATAGATGAACTAATTAAAAATTTTGATTATAAAAATTTTGATTATAAAAGTAATTGTCTAGACAGGGTTTTTCCAAGATGATTAGACTGTGAAATTTTTACTTTTGCATCATTAGAAAATGCTAATAACCTAGCATTGGAAAATTTTGAAAAAGAACATGTTACTCCATATATTATGAAAAACTGAAAAACTGATAATTTTTTAGTAAATAAAAAATTTTACTCTGATGCAAGATTAACATTAGATACACTTAAGGATTATGAGTTGATTAACTATTTATATGATAATTTTTATGAAAATTGAAAAATAATTGGTGTTGAAGATATTATTAAATATTTAAATAAAAATGAGAAGGTTAAAAATATAAATGTGAGTGTTAAACAAAAAGAAATAACTTAATTTGAAAATTAAATAATAATTGTATTTTAATATGACTAAAAAAAATTTAATATTTATAACAGGAGTTTCAAGATGATTATGAAAAGAATTATTGTTTAAAATATTATCTAAAGTAAATAATATAAATTTTCTTTGAATAAGCAGAAATACCAATAATCATTTATATGACAATTTATCATTAAATTGAAATAATTTAATATTAAATAACCTAGACTTAAATAATATTGATGATGTTGAAAAATTTTTAGATAAAAATAAAAAATTATTTTCTAATTCAAACAAAATTATTTTTATAAACAATGCTGCAATAATTAATCCATTAGATTATTCATATAATTATACAAAAAATGAGATAAAAAATAGCATTAATATTAATTTTTTATCTCCAACTTTGATATGTAGTAATTTATTTAATATTATAAAAAAATATAATAAAAATTGTCTATTCGTTAATATAACATCAGGAGTTGTAAATACTCATATTGAGTGATGGTGATTGTATTCTTCCTCAAAATCTTGAATTCATAATTTTTTTGAAGTGTTAAATAAAGAGATTAATAGTTTATCTATTAGGGGAAAAGCAATAAATATTGATCCTTGATTAATAGATACTGGTATGCAAAAGATAATAAGAAATAATAAAAATTTTAATTGGGCTAAATCATTTTCTGATGCAAAAATTAATAATAAATTATTAACTACATCTGAAGTGGCTGATAATATAATTAGTAAATCCTATTTATTAAATTTTTTGAATGAATAAAAAAAATATTAAAATAATACTTTTTTCTGATATCCATTGAAATATTGAATCTTTAAAAGAATTTATAAAAATTTCAAAAAATATAGAATATGATTATTCCATTTTCTTAGGAGATATTTTTTGATATTATTATCATTCATTTGAATGTTTTAAATTATTAAAAAATAATATAAAAAATCTAATTTTGTTAAAATGAAATCATGATAAATATTTTGAAAATTTAAATAAATCAAATGATAAATTGAAAGAGTTAATTAATAAATATGGAAGTTCATATGAAAGAGATTTTAAAAATATAGATTATTGAATTTTTAATGAACTTATTAAATTTCCAGAGTATATATATTTAGAAAAGGATTGAATTTTTGCATGTCATGGTTGAACAGAAGATTTTTTAGAATGAAGGATTTACCCTGATACTGAATTATTAAAATCAGATTCTTTTATGAAATCAAAATTTCCAAAATGAAAAATAGCTTTATTTTGAAATACTCATTATTGAATGATTCGCGAGCACGAATGAATAATTTATGCTAATCCTGGATCGGTTGGCCAGCCAAGAGATAACCAATTACCTTCTTTTCTAATTATTGATATTTTCAATTGAAATATTAGTTGTAAAATAAAAAGATATAATTATAATAAATTAAGGTTAATTAAAGAGATTAACAACAACGATCCTAACAATAATTATTTAGAAAAAGTTTTACTTAGATAACAATTTTATTATTTATGAAAGTATTTATTACATGAGCTTGAGGTGATATATGATGAGCAATTTATAAAGTTTTGTCTTCAAATAAAAGTATTTCATATATTGCTATATGAGATATTAATGAATGAATATATTTAAATAGTATTAATATTCCGTTCTTTAAATTAGAAAGAGCAGATAACGCTAAATATATAAAAAATCTTATAAAAATATTAAAAAAATATAATATTGATATTCTTATACCAACAACTGAAATTGAAATTAAAGTAATAAGTGAAAATATATCTGCTTTTTTTGATTTTAAAGTTCTAATAAATGATAAAAATATTTTGGATGTTTTTTTTGATAAATATCTAACTTATAAATATTTAAATGAACATAATTTTTTGGTTCCAAAATCTTATACAAAAAAATCTCTAAACAATAATGAATGAAAAATTAACTATCCTGTAATTTTAAAAGAAAGATGTAGTTCATGATCAAAATTAATCTACAAGATAAATAATAAAAATGAACTAAATAAAAAAATATTATTATTTAATAAACCTATAATTCAAGAATTACTTTATTGAGAAGAACTTACTTGTACTGTTTTTTCTGATTGATATATTTATAATGTTATATGTTTTTCTAGAACTCTTTGATCTTGGTGATGATCAAATTATGTGAAAGTTTTTTATGATATAAAATTAAATAACTATTTAATTAATATTGCAAAAAAGATTAATTTGAAATGATCTATAAATATTCAATGAAAATATAATAACTGATTATTTAATATTTTTGAAATTAATCCAAGAATTTCAAGTACTATTTTATTTAAACATATGGCTTGATTTGAAGAATTATCATGGCTTATAAATAATAAAAAAGCATGAGAATATGTTTTAAATAAAAAATTTGAATGATATGCACATATTGAGTATTCTTTTAAAAATTAAGTAAATATTATGAAAAATTTTAGTATAGATAATTTTCAATTTAATGAAAATAGTCCTATATTTATAATAGCAGAAGTATCTGCTAATCATTGATGAAAAATAGAAAATGTAATTGAATTAATAAAGACTGCAGCTGATTTTTGAGCAGATGCAGTAAAATTACAAACATATACAGCAGATACTATGACACTTAATAGTGATAAACCTGATTTTATAATTAGTTGATGAACAGCTTGGGATTGACAAACTTTATATAATCTTTATAAAGAAGCTTACATGCCATGGGAGTGGTACCCAAAATTAAAAGAAGTAGCAAAAAAAGAAGGTATAATTTTATTTTCTACTCCTTTCGATGAAACTTCTGTTGATTTTCTTGAAAAAATGGATGTTCCTTGTTATAAAATTGCTTCATTTGAAAATACTGATATAGCGTTAATTAAAAAAGTTGCAGAGACATGAAAACCAATTATTATTTCTAACTGAATGGCAACATTTAAAGAAATTGAAACAGCTGTAAATACAATTAAAAAAACATGAAATAATAAAATTATTGCATTAAAATGCACTAGTGCATATCCTGCTTCGTATGATTCAATCAATTTAAATACGATTAATGATTTAAAAGAAAAATTAGGAGTATTTGTTTGATTATCTGATCATACATTATCTGATGAAGTAGCAATTGCTTCAGTAGTAATGTGAGTAAAAGTAATAGAAAAACATTTTTGTCTGGATAGAAATATAAAAACTGCAGATTCTCATTTTTCTTTAGAACCTAAAGAATTTGGAAAATTAATTACTTCTGTAAGAAATGTTGAAAAAGCACTATGAAAAACGATGTATTGAGTGCAAGGAAAATCAGAAAAAACACAATCTAAGTTCAGGAGATCATTATGGATTACTAAGGATGTTAAAAAATGAGATATATTAACTAAAGATAATATATCAGCTAAAAGACCAGGTAACTGATTATCACCAATTGAATTAGAAAATGTATTATGAAAAAAAGTTAATAAGGATTTAACATTTTGAACTCCGTTAACTAAAGAAGTATTATTATAAAATAGTAAATTATATAACAATGAGTAATAACATATTAATTTTAACGACCAAATCATGGAATATTAATAATTATAATAAATATAAAAAAAATAATTGGTTTTTAATAACTGATAAAAATGAATTAACTTTAGAAAATGTAAAAAAAATTGATCCTAAATATATATTAATACCTCATTGGTCATGGATTATAAAAGAAGATATTTGGTCAAGTTTTACTTGTATAGTTTTTCACATGACAGATTTACCTTATTGAAGATGAGGTTCTCCATTACAAAATTTAATAGTTAGATGAGTTAAAAACACTAAAATATCTGCTATAAAAATAGATTGATGAATTGATACATGAGATGTGTATATTAAGGAAAGTTTAAGTTTAAATTGAACAGCAAATGAAATTTTCAAAAGATGATCTAATATAGTATTTGAAAAAATGATTCCTAAAATTCTTGAAAATAATCTAATACCAAAAAAACAAGAATGAAAAATTACTTCATTTAAAAGAAGAAAAGAAAAAGATTGAGAATTAAAAAAAAATTTTTCAATTAATGAAATTTATAATTATATCAGAATGCTTGACTGAGAATGATATCCAAATGCGTTTATAAATTTTTGAAACAAAAAAATTACATTTAATAATGCGAAAATTTCCAATTGAAAATTAAACGCTAATATAAAAATTAACATAATTGAAGATGAAAAATAATATACTAATAGTTGTTGCACATCCAGATGATGAATTATTGTGAATTGGATGAACAATATTAAAGCATATTGATAATTGAGATATTGTTAATATTTTAATTTTATCAAATTGAGAAGATTCAAGATGAGCTGAAATTTCAGATAATAATAAGCGCCAATTACAAGCTAATAAAGTAAAAGAATTATTATGAGTAAAAAAAATATATTTAGATAATTTACCTGATAATCAATTTGATAAAATTAGTTTACTAAAAATAACTCAATTAGTTGAAAAATATATTTCAGATATTAATCCTATTATTATTTATACTCATCATGCTAATGATTTAAATATTGACCATAGATTAACTAATCAAGCTGTTTTAACTGCTTGCAGACCTCAACCATGATTTTCAGTTAAAAATATATTTACTTTTGAAACATTATCTTCTACAGAGTGGCAAAATAAAACATCAGAGAATATTTTTAAGCCTAACTACTATATAGATATTGAAAAATATATAGGTAAAAAAATAGATATAATGAAAATCTATAAAGATGAATTAAGAGAGTTTCCTCATCCAAGAAGTTTAAAAGCAATAGAAATTTTGTCTAATTTTAGGTGAATAGAGGTATGATATAAAAATGCTGAAGCATTTGAAATAATTCGTATTATAGATTAAAATGATTAAATATTGATTAAAATTATGGTCTATTAATATTGATCTATTTGAAGACTCTATAAAATCAATACAAAATTGATATTTTGATTTTATAGAGCTTTATATTGTTCCTGAAAAATTTGATATAAATAATTTTAAAAATTTAAAAGAGTCAAATATTAAAATTTCATTTCATTTACCACATTCAGCTCACTGATTTAACCCAATAGATAAAAACAATAACTCTGAAGAAATTTGGAATGTAATGAAAAAATATATTAACTATTTAAAACCATTTCAAATCGTAATGCATCCAGAGTTTTGAAGTGACATAAAAATTTTAAAAAATAGATTAAAATATTTCAATAATAATAAAATTATTATTGAAAATATGCCAATGAAATCTGCAATTTACAAAAATATAGATTTTTTTTGATATAACATAAAACAAATAAGTGAAATTAAAAAATTTTCCTCAAACTTTTGTTTTGATTTTGCTAAAGCAAAATCATCAGCAATATCTCAAGAAAAAGATATTATTAATTTTTCTAACGATTTATTAGAAATAATGAAACCTAATTATTTTCATATATCTTGATTTTTATCTAATACTGAAGTTGATGAACATTTTGATTTACGAGAATGAAATATATCACTCATGAAATTCATGAAAAAGAAATTAATTAATGCTTCAAAACAGCAAAATATTCATATAGTATTTGAGTGTAAGAAAAAAAAATGAATTGAAAATGATTTGCACAATTTAGTATATTTTAAAAAGATATAAAAAAAGTTATTTATAATAACTTTTTTTATATCTTTTTATATATATGCTTCTCTCTTTTTTATTATATTTCATTGAATTAATCTTTAATTTTCAAACATATCATAATTTTATGGGTATAAAAAATAATAGTTTATAAATAAAAAATTGACATATTTCTATTATTAATCTTTTAATAATATTAAATTTAACTTCAATTTTATCATTTTTACTTTTCTTATCTTGAAATAATTCAAAAATTCCTTTAGCTGTTCTTTTATGATTTAATCAATCATCAAATCAAATTATCTTTTCTGTTATTAATTTTCTTTTTGCTTTTAATTTTTCAAAATCATTAATGATTCAAATATCAAAAAATTGTTTAACTACATAATTAAGTTCTTCATAATTCCTATATATAGGACTTCCCTCTGAAATCCTCGATCTACTAAATTTTAAATTAATAGGATTTACTAATAATGTAGATTTTCATAATAACCAAGCTTCTAAACATGTTGTTGTTTCAAAACCTACCCATAAATCTGATACGCTAATTACATCCGATATATTCATCTCATTATTAATAAATATAACATTATCATAATCTTTTATTAATCAAAATTCTGTTAAATTTTTATCAACAACTCATGGATGATATTTCATAATAAACAATATGTCTGGATTATTAATAACTAATCTGTTATAAATATCTCTTAATTTAGTACATGATTTTAGAAAAATGTCTACATTTTCTTGTCATAATTTATTTATAATTATTTCCTTATGTTTTTCAAAATATTCTCATGAGTATAAATCAAATCACCATCATGCAATTCATATTACTTTACTGAATTTTTTCTTTCTTTTTTTTAAAAAACTTTCTTTTGATTCAAAATCAAAATATTTATACCTATCAAATCATGTTGCTCCTCAGACAAAAACTTTATTTTGATCTATTCATTTAATATATTTTTTTATTAATTTTTTCACTCTTGTTGACCACATGAAAGTTCTATCTTCATATAAGATTTTATCTTTATTCCATCACCAGAAAAATTGATTAACAGATTCTTTTGTCTCTCAAAAATCTCACTCACTAGTTAAAGAAACTACTTTACATCAAATATTCTTTGCCATTTTCAAAGAATTATGATTTGCAACTCATCAAATTGAACTAGGTAATAATAATATTTTAGGTTTAAATGTAAGTAAATTAAAAGCATAAAAATGAAGACTACCCCTCCTAACATTTAGATTGTATTTATTTTCTAATTCAAATATTACAGGCTCTAGGATATCAACATCTCTTCATTTACTATCCCACTCTAACACTAAAATATCTATATTCATTTTATTTTTTATCATCACAAAATTTTTTAATTCATAAAATTTCTTTTTGTTCTTCTTCAGTTGGATATGTTGTTAATACTGCTTTATGTTCTCACCATAACAAAAAAATGGATCATCATCATGCTCAAGAAACATTGTATGTTAGTAATTCTTTTATATCATTATAATCCTTAGCTCATCAATTTATAATTAAAGGAATTGATGTTTGCTCAGATATTTTTTTTACAAAATTTAAATCATATCATGATAAAGTTCAATCCTTATCAACAAAATTTATTATAATTTCTCAAGCTCATAAATCTGTTATTTCATTAATCAAAGAAAACAATTCTATTCATTTTCTAATACAATTTTTTTTATAATCATATATTCAATATCATCACAGAATTTTTTTCTTAATATCTATACTTACTACAACACTTGAACTTCATAGATCATCAGATAATTCTTTTATAATATTTTTGTTTTCAAAAATTATACTATTTAATATTATTTTTTCATATCATATTGTTATTACCTTTTTTGCATCATCAAGATTTTTAATTCCTCATCAATAAGAAAGTGGCATAAAGGCTTGTTTTGCAATACTATCCAATAATTTATAATTTATTTTTCAAAATCTAGTTGCTGAAATATCTACTATAGCTAATTCATTACACATTTTATCATTGAAAATTTTCACAGTATTAATTGGATCTCATAAATATGTTGGATTATCATATTTGTATTTATTTGTCTTAACTCAAACATTTTCTTTTAATGTTAAAATTGGAATTATTCTTTTTAAAATCATTGTTAAACATTAAAAATAAAATTTGAAATAAGTTTTTGTCAAAATTTATGACTTTTCTCAGGATGAAATTGTACTCAATAAATATTTCATTTTTCAATTGATGAAGAAAATTTTATTCAATAATTTGTATAGGTCAAAATATCATTTTCATCTACTGGTGAAAAATAAAATGAATGTACAAAATAAAATCTTACTTCATCAGAAAGTCAATCAAATAATTTTGATTTTTTATTGTTTCAAACACAATTCCATCACATATGAACATCCATTAATCATTTTTCTCTTAATAGCCTTAAATCAAATTTTTTTACATTTGCATTAATTAATCATAATCCATCAACGTTTCATTCCTCACTATGTAATGATAATAATTGATATCATAAACATATTCATAAAATTGGAATCTTATCTTCAACAACCCTTTGTTTAATTACATCAACTAGATCATATGATTGTAATTGTTCCATTCATTTTTTAAAATGTCACACTCATGGTAAGATTAGTTTAGTAGCGGATAAAATATCAGATTTTTTATTCGATATAATCCCTTCTCCTCAAACTTTTTTTACCATGTTTAAAACTGATCATACATTTCACATTCAATAATCAATAATGACTACTTTCATATTTATTTTTTTATCTTATTATAAATTTTTTTCACTTTTCACCAAAACCAATGATTATCATATGTTGGATAATCAGAATAACTTCTATTTGGCAATTTTAATAATTCATCTAACTCCTTCCTTGTTATTTCAAATTTATTAGAAACATAATCAAGCATCTCCTCCTCCTCTTTTTTTGTAAACAAATCTTTTTCTATTTCCTGTAAAGCCTCTTCTCTAGAAATTTGTCATGATATAACTAAATTTGATAAATGTCCTCTCCTCTTATCAAATCAAAACTTCTTTGGCAGTACATATGATTGAGTAAAATGAGTATAGGTTGATTCTCCATGTTTTGTATTATATTCTTTATAATTATATTCTTTCTTTAATAATTCTAATACATCCTTTTTATCAAATTCTAAAAAATTAATAATTTCAAACCTTTTCAAAGAATTGAAATTAAAGTTTTTAAAAATCTTAAAAATATTCATATGAGGAAAATTTTTTAATTTTTTATTATAAAATTTTCTGTAAATATTTGAAATATATTTCCAGTCATAATGTCAAGTAGACCAATGAGAAGATCAAATTGATTCTGTAATTGTATTATGTCCTGTTATTAATGTTGGTATATCAAATTTATTTATTATTTTATATAAAACAGCAATAATGGCATGATCCGTAGGAATTTCTAAATCAGGTACAGATGCCTTTAAAAAAGCCAATTGTAAGTCTTTAAATTCATTCCAATCCAAAACTTCTGTATAAAAATCAATATCTAATTTTTTTATTAAATTATGTATATTATTTACTGCAAGCTCAGAATTCCATCAATTATCAAGGTTTACGGAAAGTACTCTTAATCAATATTTTTTTACCAAAATTGCTACATAAGAACTGTCCACTCATCAACTTATTCATATAAGAGCATCATATTTTTTTCACTTTCCTTTTCTTTTTATTTCACTAATTATTTTTTCAAGTTCTTCTAATTTTTCTTTTTTAGAAAGATTAAATGGATATTTTTTTAATAAATCTAATGCATTATTACAATGAATACAATATCAATCATTATCAAAAGTTATACCAGGATCAGATGTATCCATAATACACCTATTACATATTCTATAGTCTTTCATTATATTTTTTCATAAAAATCTAAAAGTTTTTTCTCTTCATTTTCCCAAATATAATCATTTTTTATTCTTTCACAACTGTTTTTATATTGCTCAAAACCTTCCTTTATTTTTTTTATTTGAACAACTCATTGATCAATATTTTCAATACTATCAATCACTTCTCAACATCCATTATATACAATAAATTTATTAAAATATTTTGTAGTTTTAGTTCAGATACTAGGTAATTCTAAATATAAATATTCAAACATTTTTACCTGAATTCAATTATCATGATTAAAATTTGATTCAAGTAAATTTAGTCAAATATGAGCTATTTTATCATAGGCATATACCTCATCCATAGGTATTTGTCAGATAAATTCAACATAATTATTTAAATTATTTTTTTCTATGTATGATTTTACTTCCTTTTCATAGTTACTATCTCTAAATCATCAAACTAATATTAAATATACATTTGAGATATCATTTTTTAAAGCATTTAAAATTTTTACATATTCCAATATTCCCCTCACTTTTGTAAGTCATCATTGATAAATCAATATAAATTTATCATTATATTTTTCTTTATCTAATAATTTAGTTTCCTTATCTAATAAATCAGTCAATGGAAAGTTATGAATAACTTCCTTTTTTTTATTCCATTTATAATAATGATTCATAAAATCATTTATAACAGTAATTCATTCAAATAAACGAATAGTTATTGGTTTAAGTAATTTTGAAAAAATAAAATAAAAAAATCTATGTGAAAATTTGTACTGTTTATCCTTCCACATCTCATCATAAAATTCATGACTATCAAAAATTATTTTTGCGTTCCATTTAAATAATTTTATTCACACAACGACTAAATAACTATCTATATCATGAGCAACATATATCTCTGATTTATTTACAATTCAATACCACCATGCTTTAAATAAAACAAGTAATCTATTTCAACTTATTCAAATATTTTTAAATCCATAAGCTGTCCAATTTCATTTTTTTTCATAAAAAGATCCCCATAAACATGTTACATCAAATTTTTTAGACAAACTTTTTGCTTGTTTATAGAAAATTCTACTATCAGGTGGATGTGCTAATCAATATATAAATACTTTTTTCATTAATCTAATATTTTTTTAAATAAATTATCTAAAGTTTCACCTTTTCAATAAAAATTCTCATATTCACCTCATCTATAATTCTCAACTAAATCTTTACTATTTTTTAATAATTTACCACTTTCATCAAGTAACAAAGTATTTTTTCATGATTTAACAGTTTCTATCCATTCAGTTGTATCTCTAAGTGTAAAAATGTTTTTTCATAAAATATATGCCTCTTTTTGTAATCATCAACTATCAGTTAATACAGCAGAACTATTAAACATATAATTTAGAGTTTCAAGATATCAACAAGGGTCTATTAGGACTACATTATCAGAAATTTTTATACCAAATTCCTCAAGTTTATTTTTAGTTCTTGGATGAATTGGAATTAAAACCTTTTTATTTAAAGTATTAAATAAATCTATAATTGATTGTAATTGTTCTTTTGTATCAGTATTTGATGGTCTATGAGTAGTTGCAAAATAATAATTATCTTTAGTTAATCATAAATTATAGATATAGTCATTTCAAGTAGCTTTATCTTTAAAATAATTTACAGTTAAATACATAGGATCCTGAACTCTAATAACTCAAGATTCAATTCATTCATTTTTTAAATTTTTTATTGCAGTTTCTGTTGGACATAATAAAAAATCAGAAACATGGTCTGTCATAATTCTATTAACTTCTTCTGGCATTTTTTTATCTCAACTTCTAAGTCCTGATTCAACATGAACAACAGGTATATGAAGTTTTGATGCTACAAGAGCTCATGCCAATGTAGAATTTGTATCACCATAAACTAAAATTAAATTAGGTTTTTCTTTTAAAACAACTTCTTCTATTTCAATCATCATTTCCCCAGTCATTTTTCAATGAGTAGATCAATTAATATGTAAATTATAATCAGGCTTATCTATTTCTAGTTGATTAAAAAAAATATCACTCATATTCTGATCAAAATGCTGACCTGTATGAATAGTTATATTTTTAGCATATTTTTTTATTATTTTATCAACTGGTGCATGTTTTATAAACTGAGGTCTTGCTCAAATTATTGTTATTACTTTCTTCATCACTTTATTAATCAAATAAATACTCTTTTAAAATACTTAAAATTGTAAATATTACAATTAAATTTTCAATATAAATGTAAAAAACTTTCATATTATAAAATAATTATTAATATAAAGAAAAATATAACAAAATATTAAATAAAAAACATAAAAAAAATGAATATTATTATAGCTGACTGAGAATTAAAACAAACACTTAGTATAATTAGGCATTTATGAAAAGAGTGACATAATGTTTACCTAATGTGATTTGTTAATATTTCCTTTTCATCATTATCGAAATACTGTAAAAAAAATATCATTTTTCCAAAGTACAACGATAAAAACTTTCTAAACAAACTTATAAATACTATCAAAGAATATAAAATTGATTTAGTTATACCTGTTGGAACAAATTCACATAAAAATTTAGTACCATTAAAAGATGAAATATCAAAATATACTAAAATGGTAACAGTAGATGAAAAAAAATTAAACTTTTGTTTGAGTAAAAGAAATGTTTATGAATACGCTGAAAAAATTTGAATAAAAGCTCCAAAAACTTATTATCCAAAAACTATTGAAGAAATAAAAAAAATAAAGAATACTATTTCGTATCCCGCAGTAATTAAATGATTATATGAAGTTTGATGAAATATTGTTGACTACGCTAATAGTAAAGAAGAAATAGAAGAAAAATATAAAAATATATGTAAAAAATATAATCTGACAGAAAAAGAATGATTACCAATGATACAAGAATATATCACATGACAATGATGTGGTTTTTTTGCTGTGTACAATAATGGTAAATGCTGAAAAACATTCCAACATTTACGTGTTAGAGAAATGCCACCTAGTTGATGATATAGTGTAGCATGTGAAAGCTACAAAAATCACTTAGTTGAAGAATACTGAAAAAAGCTTTTAGATTCTTTAAAGTGGCATTGAGCAGCAATGGTCGAGTTTAAACTAAATGATAAAGGGAAACCAATATTAATAGAAATAAATCCAAAATTTTGGTGATCTCTTGATATTGCACTTGAGGCATGAGTAAATTTCCCTCTAGAATTAGTAAAAATTGCAAAATGAGAAAAGATAAATTATTCAGATAAATATAAATATCCTTTAAAATTTCACTGGCCATTATTTGGTGATATAAAACATGGTTTTATGAATTTTAGAAATTTCTTATGAATAGTAAAAGATTGTTTTAATCCGAAGGTAAAATCTAATATTTGGATAACAGATCCTCTACCAAATATTTATGAATTTTGATATTTTGTTTTTGATACTATAGTTGATCCTATAATACCAAAAAAACTATCTAGTATTATAAAAAATAAATTAAAATAATATGTACACATGAGTATTTCATATTCATACAAACAATTCATATGACTCAAAATTAAAAGTAGAAGAAATAGTAGATATTGCTTTCAAAAATTGAGTTAATTTTTTGGTGATTTCAGATCATGATTCTTTAAAATGATCTATTCAAGCAAGAGAGTATGCAGAAGAAAAATGATATGATATAGAAATACCTATAGCTTGTGAATATCTAACTGACATTTGAGATATTTTAGTTTTTTGAATTAACAAAAATTTTAAATGAGAATATGATCATAAAAAACTATTAAAAAATAGTAAAAAATCTTGATGATATAATATTTTAGTTCACCCATATCATCATCACAAAATAGAAAAAACAGATTTCATAAATATTGATTATATAGAAGTTTTTAATTCTAGATGTACTGAAATTCAAAACAAACAAGCTCTAGAACTTGCAAAAGAAAAATGAAAGAAACAGATCATTTGAAGTGATGCTCATTTATTGAAAGAAGTATTTAATACAGAAATATTATTTGATAATAAAGTTTTTATCAATTCAGATACTGTTACTTTTCAAACAATGAATTATTCAAAAAAATCATATATCAGATATTCTCAAATAATCAAATCAATAAAAAAAAGAAATATAAAATTATTCATAATAAATTTTATATTTCTTGTATACTACAAATTAAAAGAATTATTTAAATATTAGTTATACTCTGCTTTTCAATAGATCTTTATAGTTAATAAAATCATATCCATTTTTATTACAATAATCTACAAATTCTACATACCATTTTTTCCATGCAGAAAATCATTTAGAAAAATGCCTTTGATGCAACAAAATTGAAAAATATTTATTTCAGTTTTGTTCAGCTTCTTTAAGTAAATTTATTGTATGTTCTAATGCTTGCTCTGAAGAATAACCATATCTGTTAAAACTAAATAAATAAGTATCCATTGCTTGAAAAGGAAATAAATTCATATTTCATTTTTTTCAAGAATTATATTCTTTTTCTACATAATCTGTGACATCAAATGCATATCAAATCTCAGATAAATATTTTTGAGTATTTTCATTTTGTCTTAAATAATGATTTCTAATTCATACATTTGACAATCCACTTATTTTTTTAAAATCATCAAGCTCTTTTTTCATCAAATCTTTATCCTCAAAATTTATTCAATGAACTCATACATCAGCTCAATTATTAAGTAAATACTTAATCCATTTTGATGCATTTTTTTGTTTATAACTTAATCACAGTTCATTATTCATACCAAAAAAATAAGTAGATTTTACATTATTTTTTTTATTAAATTCCTGTAAATCTAAAATATGATTCCAATCACCCGTTATAACTTCCTTGTATCTTAAGATTAATTCTTTTAAAGAAATATTTTTCTTAAAAAACTCTATTAATTGTAAAACAAAAAATTTAGGGATAACTAAATCTCTAAAAATATGTTCTCATACAGATAAGTGATCTACATCATGTGATACAATTATTTTCATTTATTTTAATAATCAAATAATATTGCCCTTAAAATATTTAAACCTTAAAATATCATTATTTTCTTTTCCTACTTTTAAATCTTCCAAAAACTTATTAAACTCTCAATCACTAGGCCCAAAAAATATAATCTCTTTATTATTTACAATTCACTCAATTCACTTCACAGGAAAAGTTCATTTATAAAATTCTTTATTCTGCAATGGAACTAAAATCTTATCAGAATAAAAAACATATTTTCAAATTTCTTTTTTAGGTCTTCTTTCTAAGAACAAAACGTTATCCTCTAATAATAAACTTTTCTGAAAATCATACTTTTGACTTCAATCTCAAATAAAAACGAAAAACATCTTATTATTATCTTTTATATATTTACTTGCTTTTTCAAAATCATATGCTTCATTCATATTCCCTGCAAACAATACAATCTCTCTTCATTTAATTTTATCATCTAATTCAATATAAGGATTTTCTAAACCTTTTCAATCTATTTTTTCTGCACTATTATATTGTAAAAATATCTTATCTTTTTCTACTCACTTTTTTTCTATAGCACTACAAATTCATTTCGTAACTCAAATTATTTTACTAGCATTTTTATAAAGTTTTTTTTCTAACCAAGAAAATATTTTATAACTTAAACTGTTTCCCTTCATAAATCATAAAGCTACTACACTATCAGGCCATAAGTCTCTAATTTCTAAAATATAAGGAATTTTTCTGATTTTATTTAATAATAAAACGGAAAATGCTGTGAAAATAGGAGGTGAAGTAACTATTATAATATCTGGTTTTCTTGTAAATAATCAATATAAAAAACTAGAAAACATAAAAGAAATATAATTTATAATTCTAGAAATTGATCATTCATTTTTAGTTGCAACTTCATATGTTCTAATAATTTGCTCACCATATTCTCAAACTTCATTTTTAAATAATTTCCATTTGTATTTTTTAGGTTTAATTCAAGTTGGATAATTTGGCATTCAAGTAACAATTTTTATATCATACTCATCCTTCAAAGCCATTACATATTTCTCTACCCTATTACTACAAGCATTTGAAACAGGAAAATAGTATTGTGAATATATGTGAATTGTTTTCTTTTTCATATTTTAAATTCTAAATAAATACACCCACTACCTCCTATGTCTCCTCCCCTCATACCAATCATACATATCAACCCTCAACTTTGCAAGTTTATTTTTACTAGGACTATAAAAAATCAACCCCTCTGGTTTCTTTTTAGCTCATTTATGAACTTTTCTATAATACAAAGAAAATATATCATCTCATTTAAACCAGTTTGATATAGCATCAAAACTTATATCATATTTTCACCAAGACTTATAAGCTAAAGAGTTTTTTGCATAACTACTAAAAGGAATCCAAATATGTTTTTCTAAATCATAAGGATTTGCTTGCAATTTTGGTCAGATAAGCTCTCAGTGATATACTCAATCTGGTAAATCTAAGTATCATTTATAAAAAGCTTCATAAATCCCTTCAGTTAAATGAGCTGTAGATTTATCCCAAAAATCAATTTTATTAAGTCTGTTTTGAATTCTAACAGGTTTTTTATCTTTTATTTCAACTGCTATATTTGTTCAATCTAATTTTTCCATAGCTATTACATCCTTATCCTCAAATACCCATTCATATCATGGTGTAATTTCTGAAGTTACTACGTATTCATCATTTATAGTTTTTCTAATAAACGGAGATTGAAGTTTTGGCATATCAGGAAGTAAATCATTGTTTTTCATATTTTAATTATTTAAAGAATTATATGAGTTTTTAATATAAAAATTTAGTAATGGGAGTATTGACTCCTTCCAAGCCTCTGTTTTATACCCAATACGAAAGTCTTCTTTTTTTATTTCTTTTATAATATATTAATTCAAACCATTCAACAAAAAAACAACCTCCTTCAACATCTTTGTCTTACAAAATACCTTTTGCTTTTCATCCAATACCTCTCACAATCAATTTAAAACTGAATAATTTTTAGGTAATTTGCTTAAAAAAGCTATACAATATTTAGAATATTCTCATAATGTTTTTCATGTTTTTTCTTTTATTATATCTTCATTAAATTTAAATCAATTATTTAACATAAAATGTATATCAAAAAATCTCATAGCAAGTAAAAAACATATTGTGATCGTAGAGAGTATAATACATTTTGTGTATCGTTGGAAATATCCAATGCACAATTT
>CAZGNU010000007.1:0-40352 GCA_964527325.1 uncultured Candidatus Peribacteria bacterium
ACTAAAAGCCCCGGATCTTTAGTCCGGGGTGGTTAATATAACTGAACGGTTACTTCATTAATCTGATTTGGTGACAAATTATCTTCTGATTCGTGATTCATTTTAGTAGATAAAATATTTTGAAAAATTTCCTCTTTAGAAAAAGTAAGTCCATCCAAGAAAAAAGACAAAGGGAAAACAGATTTAATATCAGAACCTGCTCCATATTTATTACATTGAACTAACAAAGAATTATCAGAAATTTTAGGACTTATAAAACCAAACCTTTCTTCAAAATAAAGAATTCTTTCTTCAGCTTCATTCCTTACATTTTTATAAATTTCAAATAATTCTTTTTGTTTTTCTAATAATTCAACAAAAAGAATTTTATCAAAACAATATTTGAATTTATAATAATCATCACATTCTGTTTTTATAAAAAACCTATGGTTTAATAATAATTCCTTTACAACCAGTTGAGCATGTTCAGCTTCTTCTTTTGTAAATTTTACATTCATTTGGTGTTCCTCCTTTGGATTACCATTAACGTTAATAAAAAAATATGCTTTTGCGAAATACGAAAACAGTAGCATGAATATAATAACATCATTAATGTAAATGTCAAAAAAATCTAACTCCTCAAAGCATCAACAGGATATAACTTACTAGCTAATTGATGATTAGAAGGCTTTCATCTAGCTTTATGTATTAATCATCTTGATCATTCTAATTTATACTTCTTTTTTAATCATTTTATGCATGAAAAAAAAGCTCTAATTATATTAGACTTTGCCCAGTTACTATGGACAATAAACAAATATTAATATGAGTAGATAGACTAAAGAATAACTTAAAGGAAGCCAAAAAAAGAGGATATAAAAACATGTAAGAACATTTATATGATTATTTTTCACAAGTTCATGATGAATTGTTTACAGATTTGTTATTGAAAAAAACTTATATAAGTAATAGTACAAAAAAAATGTTAGAGATTTTATCTACACCTGTTTATATTAAAAGTAGGGAAGAAAAAGAGAAAATATATGGTTATATTGAGAGAATGTAAAAAAATGATAACATTATAATTTAAGAAAGGTTTGACAAGTATATGTTTGTATGTATACTTAAAGTGTAATTATTTATTAACTATAAAAATATGCATAATACACCAGTTATTGTTATTGAAGATGAGCATCCAGCACATTTAGCTAAACTTGAAGAATTTAAAAAAGAATGAAGAGAGTTATGAAAAGAAAAATTTAAGGCTTGTGAACAAACTTCAGAAACATGGCATGATAACCCAGCATTTGATGCAGTTGAAATGAAACAAAATATGTTATCAAATAGAATGTGAGAATTAAGTAAAATTCTTAACAATGTACAAATCTTAACATTTGAAGTAATTAGATCTAATTCAAATGAATTTGTGTCTATTTGAAAAAAAATTACTGTTTTAATTGATGATGAAGAAAAAGTATTTGAAATTGGATGATTTCATACTCCAAATGGAAATAGAGTATCTTATAATGCTCCAATCATTCAACCATTAATATGAAAAGAAGAATGAGATGATGTAAAAGTAGAGATTTGATGAAAAGTTAAAGAAATTTCAATATTAAGTATTGAGAATATTTAAAGTTATTATTTTTTTTATGTTAGATTCGAATGATATTTCACTAAATAGAATTGAGAGATGAGAATTAGAAGAAGAATTACCTGAATTGTATAAACTTAGTTGATGTATTGAAAATAATATATGGCATAATAATAGATCAGTGTTTACCCTGAATTCAAACCCCAAGTGCAACTTTTAACTTTTTTCAAAAAGAAATATAACAACAGTTATTTTTTGCAATTATAAGAATAATTGTTATAATTCAAACATAATCTGCTAGGATTATTGGAAATGTGCTTGGTTTGGTGATACATAACCGAGTATTTCCCTAGGAGTATTTGCTATTATTTTGCAGCCTTGTTTCATGATATATCTAAAAATGATACTTTTGCATATAAAAGATGATTTTGAACATGTTGCCCTGGTCATGAACAAGAATGAGCTTTAAAAATAATACCTATTTTAAATAGATTTGATTTATCTGAAGTTGAAAAACAATTAATTATATTATTAATAAAATTTCACTGAGAAATTCATTATATATTAGATTCTGATAATGTAAGTATAAAAAGAGATATTTTATTATATAGAAGAAAGCATGAAAAAATATATATTGAGCTTATAGTCTTAGCTTTAGCAGATACACTAGCAAGTGACTTAGATACTTATGATAAAGACAATTTTAATTTTAGATTAGATTTTTATAAAAAAGAAATTTTAAATTTTAAGTTTTAATAAATGAATAGTTTATGAAATGATAGAGGTTTTTTTATTAACTTTGAATGATGAGATTGATCAGGTAAAACGACACAATTTGATTTATTAAGCCAAAGGTTTAATGCAGTTAAATTGTCTTCACATATAAGTGAAGAAATAAAATCTATTAGATGATATATTGAAGAACTAAGTAGAGATAATACTGATTTAAGATTATCATATTATCTAATGGCCTCTATACATGATAGTGAGAAGGCAAAGAAATTATTGTGAATTTGAAAAAATGTGTTAACAGATAGATATATTTTTTCTACTTTAGCTTATCATAGAGCAATGTGAAGTAATTTTGCTAGTTCTATAGAATTAGAAAAGTTGGATATCTTGAGACCTGATTTAACTATTTATTTAGATGTAGATGAAAAAGAAAGATTTGAAAGATTAAATTTAAGATGAGATTTATCTGCTACTGATAAGCATTTAGAAAATGATAGAGAATTATTAAATAGAGTATTGTTAGAATATGAGAGAATGTCTTCAAGTATGGTAAGAGTTGATACTACAAAAAAAAGTATAGAAGAAGTTTTTGCTGAAGTATTAGATAATGTAAATATTGTAGTTTGAAATATTATTAGATTAAATTCGGGTAATTAGTTTGATTTTTTATAGAAGTATAAAGTCTATGCTTTATTTTTTAATAAACATTTGTGTATGGAGCAAATAAATACTATTAATACAGATTCTATTGATTTAAATAATTTTTTAGGATGACTTGATATTAATGAAATAATGTCTGAAATGCCAGCAGAAAATTGATGCCAATTAAGAGTATCTTTGACTCAATTATGTAATGAAGCTTGTTTCTTTTGTCATAATGAATGAAATTCTAGACAAAAAGTTGAATTTAATGATGAATTATTTAAAAAAGCTATAGATATAATGGTTAAACATGGTATTAAACAAAGGATAAGATTTACATGATGAGAACCTCTATTATATGATTGAATTTTTGAGTTGATCAAATATATAAAAGATGAATCACCAGAAATGCAGGTATGACTAACAACAAATGCTCTATTACTTGAAGAAAAAGCAGGTAATTTAGTTGATGCATGACTAGATAAAATAACTATTTCTATACATTCATTAACTACTGAATGATATAAAGAAATAACTAAAGTTGATTGATTAGCTAAAGTTTTAAGATGATTAGAAAAACTAAAAGAATTAGGATTTAAATGAGAGGTATGTTTGAATTCAGTTATATGAAAACATAATGTAGAAGAGGTTTATGATTTAGAAGTTTTTTGTGAAACTAATTGATATAAATTGAAATTACTTGATATTTTACCAGTAAATTCAGAATTAGAGGAATTAGTATTAACACAGAGACAAATAGAAGAAATATCAAATATTACAAAAGCTAAATGAATAAGAACTCAAAAAAAATGTTTTTCTTGTCCAAAGAAAACTATTTGTTGATGAGAAGCAGAGTATTTAAGAATGTCACCTGATTGAGTATTTAATCCGTGCTTATCTTTAAAAAATTTTGATATTGATTTTAATTGAATAGAATGAGAGAGTAATCTTGAAAAATGATTTCTTTTATGATTAAGAAGGGTAGTTGATTTATCTTTATAAATAAAATAAAATGATAACAGAATATGAAGTAAAAATATTGGAGATTGATACTAAAAAAATTAAAGAGAAGTTAAAAAAATTATGAGCTGAATATGTTTGAGAGAATATGCAGAAAAGGTATGTATATGATTTTTATCCTATTGATCCAAATAAATGGATTAGATTAAGGAAAAAATGAGAAAATGTTGAATTAACTATTAAGGAGATTACAGATGATAGTATAATATGAACAAGAGAAATTGAAACAAGTGTTTGAGACTTTGAAGCAACGAATTTGATCCTAAAAGAGTTATGATATGTTCCAAAAGCATATCAGGAAAATAAGAGAATTTCTTATAAATTAGATTGAGTAGAGATTGAAATTGATTTTTGGCCATTAATTCCAGCTTATATTGAAATTGAATGACAAAATGAGGATGAAGTAGAAAAAATTGTAAACAAATTATGATATTCTATGAGCGATACTACTTCTATAAATACTACAAAAGTTTATGACAAGTACAGTATTAAATTAAGTGATATTAAAGACTTGAGGTTTGAAGAATAAATTATAGCTCTATCTTTTGGTAGAGTTATTTTATTTATTAGATTTTTAAATGTAAAAAAATATTTGACATTACACTTTAATTGAATAAAGTGTAGATATAATTTCACTTTATCTAACTAAAGTAATGAATAATAAAGAACTATTTAAATTTTCTGAAGATATATCTACTGTTTTGTCAAAATTATATGATAAAACAGAGGTTTTTAATTTTCTTAGAGATTTATTAAGTGAAAAAGAAATAATAGAATTTTCTAGAAGATTTGAAGTTGCTAAAATGTTAGAAGAAAAAATAAGCTATACTAATATTGAAGAAAAAACCAAAATGAGTTCTACTACAATTGCAAGGATCTCAAAATTTTTAAAATGAGATAATTTTTGATATAAAAAAGCTATTTCAGTTTTAAAATCTGTATCTAATAAACATCACATTGGCCATCACTCCTAGTAATGGTTATTTTATACAAAATCTATTATTTAAGAGTGAAAAAACTATTTAAATAATAGATTTTTTTTGTGAAAATTTTATTTAACTTACTATGAAGAAATATGAAAAAAATAGAAAGTAATGCGATATTATATAAAAATATATCCATTCAAATATTAGAAAAAATAATTGATAAAATTAATTGGAAGAAAGAAGGAATGTCAGGTTTAATACCTGTTATTACTCAAGATATTGAAACAAAAGAGGTGCTTATGCAAGCTTATGTAAATAAAAAAGCATTTGAGAATACTTTAAAAACATGAAATGCTACTTATCGGTCAAGATCAAGAAATGAATTATGGGAAAAGTGATTAACCAGTTGAGCAACTCAAGAAGTATTTGATATAAAGATTGATTGTGATAGAGATAGTATTATTTATTTTGTTAAACAGTTATGAAATGCTGGAGCTTGTCACATAGAATGACAAAATAGTTGTTTTGAAACAGATTCTATTTCTTTAAGAGAAAATACAAAACAAAATATTTCTTTAGTATTAGAAAATTCTGAATAAATTTAATAGAAGAGATACAGAATAGAAAAAGTAGTATAAAAACACAAGAAATTATATTAATTTCTTGTGTTTTTTATAACTCAATCTCCCAAGCAAAAAGTATTTTTTGTAATAAAAATTTTTCAATTTTATCAACTATCTCAGGTATTTTTTTATATTTATTTAGTTTAGGAGTTTTTAAATCTAAAATAATTTCATCATCATAGTAGTATTTTTTAATATTTCATAAAGAATTAGATATTATGAAATCATTTTCAGTATTATGAAGGGATTCTATTATTTTTGGTTCTACTTTACTCATTACATCAATATGATCTTTTAGAGTAAAATTTTCTCATACTAGCCAATTTGTGAAATTTTCATGAGTTGGCATATCTGTAGTTATGTATTTAACGTTAATAGAAATTTTATTTAATAATGTAGAAAAGCTTCTTAGATTATCAAAAAATATTTTTTGTTCATTTTTATTTAAATACATTAATAATCACTCACTTACTAGTGTTATTTTGTTTATTTTTTTATCTTTTAGCTGTTTAAGTTTTATATAATCATATAGATTTTTAAAATCTTGTTTACTTAAAACATCTAATATCTTAATATTTGGTGTTTTTTTGTCTATACTATTTAAATAATCATAGAACTCACCTTTTAATTCAATAACATTTTCTTTATCTGTTTCTATAAAATTATTATTTGATTCATTTACTAGGTTTAATCATCTAGGAGTAAAACCTGAGGCTAATTCTATTGTAAGAGTTTCTAAATTATTTTGGTTTTTTATTATCTTGTTAAGTAATTTTCATCTTGCTTCTATAATTGTAGCAAAACTAAGAGCTGATATTTTATTTCAATATTCTTTTCAGAAAACTTTATCAAAATTATCCCATCTATTTTCTAATTCTCACATACTAAGGTTTGATTTTTTAAGTAGAAAATTTATAATTTCAAAAGAATGAGAAATATTTAAAATACTTCTAAAATATGCTGTTAATGAATAAGGTTCAACAAGTAATTTATAATCTTTTGACATAATAATAGGATAGTTATTATAGTTATTAGAATCACATGTTAACTAAAAAAATAATAAAATCAATAAAATGATAAAAAATATTATAAATATATGAAAGTATAATTTAAAAATTCATTATTTTTGAACTTTTTTAATGTCTTTTGCATTTTTATCACCAGTTATTAGTTTATATTATAAATTTTATGGTTTAGAAGTTTCTGATATTATTTTTATTTCATCTATTTATTATTTTTTTATTTTTTTACTTGAAATTCCTACTTCGACTTTAGGGGATAACTTATGAAGAGTTAAAACAATGATATATTCAGTTTTAGCTTGATTTATACCACTTTTGATATATCTATTCTATCCAAGTTATGAAATGTTTTTTGTGGCAATATTTTTTAGTTCTTTATGACAAGCTTTGTGGAATTGAAATGCTCAAGCAAAACTGGAAGATGATTTAGATGCAATTTGAAATAAGAAAAATTTTTGAAAAACTATTTGAATACTTATTTCTTTAACTCAGGCTTGAAAATTAATTACACCTGTAGCTATATTTTTTGTTTTAAAATATTTTGATAATTCATATGCTATTTTAGCTGGTTTAGATTTATTTGTTTGGTTTTTAGTTTTTTTTGTGATTAGTAGATTTGAAGAAATTGACGACACTTATATTAGAAGAACAAAATGAATATTAAATTCAATTAAATTACATATAAAAACAATAATAAAAACTTCAAAATACATTTATACTTCAAAAGTAATTATATTATTTTTAATCTCAATGCTGTTTGGTACAGACTTATATTTATTAGCAAAGGTTATATTACCAGTAATAGTAGACTCTTGAATAGAGGACTATGTTTGAAGTATAGTTGTTTGGATTGCAACTTTATTATGAATTTTATGAAGTTTAAGTGCATCAAAAATATCATCAAAAATTTGATGGGAAAAAAGTTTTTCTTTGTTTATATTTTTAAATATGATTTTACATTTTTCAGCTTTCATATTTTTTGAAAATAAATTTATACTAACTATTTTATTTTTATTTATAACATTTGTAGAGTTTGCATATATGCCAATTCGGAATCATATACTAATGGAATTAACACCAGTAAGGGCAAAAGCAACAATTAGAAGTTTATTTATTTCAATATTACTTTTATATCAATTTATTTTATTATTTTTATTTAGTTTTATTAAAGTTGATTTAGCATTATTAATAATTGCTCTTTTAATGATTTCTGCTATAATATGTTCAAGATATGTTGTATTAAACACTAAAAAATAGTTTTTTTATGAATACAAATCGTTTAGTATCTGAATATAAACATGTTTATAAAAATTTTTTTAATAAATATGATATAGTAATAAGTTCACCTATTGTAGTAACTTTAGTGTGAGATGTTTCAGTGTTTTCAAAATGAAATTCATCATTGTTGACACAAAAAATTACTTTAAGAAATTATATTTGATATAATTTTAATAAAAGTCTAGATGATATTGAATATATTGTGAAAGAAGGTTGAGGTTGATTTGTTAATCAAAATATTGAAAATAAATATCCAATTTCACAAAAAATATTAAAAACAATTTGATTAAAATGAAGTATTTGATTTTTATCAGAATACGATACAACAAATCCACCATCAGTAATTTCCAATTTATTATCATTAAAATTGTTAGTTGATAAAAAAATATCAATATGAGATTTTGAAAAACTTGATTTAGATAATAAAGGTTATATTGATATTTTAGATGAATTTCTAAATTTAGATAAACAACTTATAGAAAAATACAACTTTTTTTGATGAACTAGAAATAATAGTTTATATATTTGAACTTCATTATTAAAATCAGATTCACATTTTATTTCTACTCAAGATTGAAAAAAATATAAATATAAAAATGTTTGAAATTTTTCAGATTTTAATCAATTGAATTTAACTTTTTCTCTTATTAATCCAAATTTAATAACTAAAAATAATTATAGTTCTGCTTTTTTAAATGATAAAACTAGAAAACTTTTTAATTTTATCAATGATATTTGAATAGAATGAAAAAAAATAAAAGATATTGATTTGTTTGAGTGAATAAATAATATTTGAAATTTTTATGCGATTAAAATTTTCCAGGATTTATATAGGTTATATAAATCAAATTTTTCATGAAATAATTTTTATAGAGATTTAAATATTTATAGAGAAACAATAAAATCACTTTTTAATAATCAAAAAAATGAATTAAAAATTAATAATGTGAAAAAACAAATATTAGAATTAATAAAGGATAACAATTTTGATTTTTATATTGATCATTTTTGAGTATTTTGAACAATTAAATATGCTGTTTTTAATAATAAAACATGATATATTGATGAAGAATTAATAAATAAGTTAAATAAAGAAAAAGATTTAAATTTTATTTTAGATTATTCTTCTTTTTATGATTGATATGAAAAAAAATGAACTAAATTAGAACAGTATAGAAGCGAATGAGAAACTTCAATTTTTTCTTCAAATTATGCATTATATACTTATAATAAATGATACACAAATAATATTTCATGAGATTATTCAGATTTTATTTGATGAAATATAGGTTGATTGATTTTAGACCTAATAAGTAAAAAAATATATCTAGATTGAAAAAAACTTACATCAAAAGAGTTACATAGCCAAAATACTACAATAGATATTTTGGAAATACTATTATCAAAAATTTGAGAAGATGTATCAAGTAAACAATTACCAAAATCAAGTTATTCTAGTAATAAAAATGAAATGTTATGAAAAATAGTTATTCCTCTTGTAAAATTAATTGAGAAAGAAAAAAAGATAAAACTTCCATTTATATGTAAGGGGAGTTTAGGAGATTTTTATTTAAAATTAAATGATTCTGATCTTGAAATTAGTGTAATTAAAAAGTTGTCTTAAATTTTTCAGTTTCTGTCTTTAAAGACTTATATAGTATATTACCATCTTACTATATAAGTCTTTTATTATGTCAGATATACCGAATAAAGATTACACAGTTAATCGTATACAAGAGTGATTTGATTCTACAGATTTTTTGAGACAACTATATAAAAATATAAAACAACAAAAGTGAGAAGAATATTTATATGATTATTTTTCACAAGTTCATGATGAATTGTTTACAGATTTGTTATTGAAAAAAACTTATATAAGTAATAGTACAAAAAAAATGTTAGAGATTTTATCTACACCTGTTTATATTAAAAGTAGGGAAGAAAAAGAGAAAATATATAAAAAGGTAGAAAAATTGTAAAAAAGTTTTGACTTTTTACTTTAATTAAATAAAGTGTAATTATAATTACTTTAATGAACTAAAGCAATGAATAATAATGACCTATTTAAATTATCTGATGATATATCGACTGTTTTATCAAAACTAGACGATAAAACAGAGGTTTTTAGTTTTCTTAGAGATTTATTAAGTGAACAAGAAATAATAGAATTTTCTAGAAGATTTGAAGTTGCTAAAATGTTAGAAGAAAAAATAAGCTATACTAATATTGAAGAAAAAACCAAAATGAGTTCTACTACAATTGCAAGGATCTCAAAATTTTTAAAATGAGATAATTTTTGATATAAAAAAGCTATTTCAGTTTTAAAATCTGTATCTAATAAACATCACATTGGCCATCACTCCTAGTAATGGTTATTTTATACAAAATCTATTATTTAAGAGTGAAAAAACTATTTAAATAATAGATTTTTTTTGTGAAAATTTTATTTAACTTACTATGAAAAAATATGAAAACAAAAGTAGAATTATCAAATTCATTTAACAAAATAGATATGTGAAATGGTAATTATGTAAAAGAATATCAATGATTGGATTTGATGAATGTATTAACTGGTGATACTCCAATAATATCTATTCAAAAATCAACTAAAAAAATTATTGAAAGTATATTAGAAAGTATATGAATAATAGATTTACAAACAAATTGAATAAAATCATTGTTCTGAAGGAGTTGATATTTAGAAATTGTATCAAAAGATTTTTGAACGATTTGATTATTACTTACAAAAGGTTGAGATTCAGCACAGTTTTTTTCAAATTTATCAGACTATTATTTTTGAGGTACTGATATATGAGATAATATCCAAGCAAGATGAATATGATTAAAAGAAATATGAACAATTATTTGAGAAAAACTCTGGAAATATAAGACCGAACTTTTATTAATTATATGATTAAATTCTTTAAATAGAGTAATTGATAATAAGTGAAATTTATCAAATTTTGAATTAGATATGATTGCTACAAAATTTACACCAACTCTTACAGAAAAAGCAATAAATAAATTACCAGTTACAATAAAAAAACCTGGAGTTATTACAGTAGATTCAAATTCTGAACTTGCTGTACAATTGTTAGAGTTATTAAATAAAAATAATATTGTATGATGAGTTGAAATAGTTCAATCATGAGCATCACTTATAGCAACACAAAATGTTCTTGTTAGAGATAATCAATTAATAATGCCTAGTCGTAGAAATTTAATAGATGGATGATTTAACTGAGAAGTTATTTGAGATATTGATTCAGATTCTCAAGTGTGAAGAATTGCAAATAATATACAAACAGAAATAAATTTATCTTTATATAAAATATTAAATAATTCTGATAAACCTAAAGAGTTTATCAACAAAGTATTAGAAAAAATGAAACAAGAATTTTAAATTTTAAATAATATAATTATGAAAAAAATAGAAACTTATTGAGTATGAGATAAAAACTTATCCCCTCAAATATTAGAAAAATTAATTGATAAAATTAATTGGAAGAAAGAAGGAATGTCAGGTTTAATACCTGTTATTACTCAAGATATTGAAACAAAAGAGGTGCTTATGCAAGCTTATGTAAATAAAAAAGCATTTGAGAATACTTTAAAAACATGAAATGCTACTTATCGGTCAAGATCAAGAAATGAATTATGGGAAAAGTGATTAACCAGTTGAGCAACTCAAGAAGTATTTGATATAAAGATTGATTGTGATAGAGATAGTATTATTTATTTTGTTAAACAGTTATGAAATGCTGGAGCTTGTCACATAGAATGACAAAATAGTTGTTTTGAAACAGATTCTATTTCTTTAAGAGAAAATACAAAACAAAATATTTCTTTAGTATTAGAAAAATTATATAAAACATTAGAGGAAAGAAAAAATGATTATGAAGCTTGAAAAATATTACCTACAAAATCTTATACAGTGAAATTATTAGATGAAGGAATTGATTTGATTTTGAAAAAAATATCAGAAGAAGTAACGGAGTTGGTTTTATGATCAAAAAATAATGATAAAGAAAATATTATTTATGAATTATCAGATATTATATATTTTTTAAATGTTTTTATTGTTTATTCTTGAATTAAGCCTTCTAAAATAGCTAATGAGTTAGCTAGAAGATTCTGAATTAGTTGAATAGAAGAAAAACAAAATAGAAAAAAAAAGAATTTAAAAGACAAAAATTAAAAAATATTAATAATTAATATTAAATTAGACAACAATTTTATTATTTTTTTACTATTAAAATAAACATAAAGAAACTTTTAAGAAAAGTTTCTTTATTTTTTCTATTTTTGTCTTTTTTTATAAAAGTATAAAGTTTATGTTTTATTTTTTAACAAAAAATTATGAAGTGAAATAATAGATCGAAAACAGGTATTACACCAAGAGATGAAGATTATTCTAATTGGTATTTAGATATTGCAAAAAAATGAGAAATGTATGATAATAGTCCTACACCAGGATGTATAACTTTCTTACCAAAAGCAGTTTCTATATGGAATAAGATAAAGGATAATATATCTGGTATATTACAATTAACATGAGTACAAGATGTTAATTTACCACTTTTAATACCTATGAGTTTTTTAGAAAAAGAAAAAGATCATGTTGAGTGATTTGCCCCAGAATTAGCAGTTGTTACTCATGCTTGATGAAAAGAACTTGATGAAAAACTTGTGATAAGACCTACCTCTGAAACTTTGTTTTGTGATTTTTTCAAAAAAAAGTTATCAAGTTATAGAGATTTACCGATGCTTTTAAATCAATGGGTAAATGTTATGAGATGGGAAAAAAGAACAAGACCTTTTTTAAGAACTACGGAATTTCATTGGCAAGAATGACATACAATTCATGAAACAGAAAAAGATGCTAAAAATTTTATTACAAATATACACAATAATGTTTACGTTGAAACTATACAAAATATTTTAGCAATAGATTGAATATCATGAGAAAAATCTGAAAGTGAGAGATTTGCGTGAGCATTAAATACTTATACTTATGAATGAATGATGTCAAACTGACGGGCATTACAAATGGCTACATCACATATGTTATCACAATGATTTATGGAACAATTTGATGTAAGTTTTCAAAATAGAGAATGAAAAGATGAGTATCCTTTTTATACTTCTTGGGGATTATCTACTAGATTACTATGAGCAATGATTTCTAGTCATTCTGATGATAAGTGATTAATTATACCACCAAAATTATCTGAATATAAAGCTGTTATATTACCAATTTATTGAAAAAATAATTCAGATAAAGTTAATGAATATGTAAATAAAGTAAGTTCAATTATTACATGATCAAGTAATAATGTTCCTGTAAAATGAGATTTTTTTAGAGCAAATGTTTCAACTGATTCAAAAGTTTTAATTGATCAAAGACAGGCTAGATTATGAGTAAAAATAAATGATTTTGAAATATCTGGTTATCCAATCAGAATAGATTGTTGAGAAAGAGATATGGAAAATAATTCTGTTGTTGTTGTTTCTAGAATAACGTGAGAAAAACAAGTTGTTAGTTTAGATAATTTAAAAGAAAAAATTGATTATTTATTAGAACAGTGACATACAAAATTATTAGAAAATTCAACAAATAGATTAAAAGAAAATACAGTTGCTTGTTATTCAATTGAAGAAATATGAGAAGTTGTTTCAGAGTGAAAATTTGCAATATATGAATGGGATTGAAGTAGAGAATTTGAAGAGATAATAAAAGATAAATACAAAGCAACAATTCGTTGTATACCATTTGAATGACAATTTACTGATCTATTATTAGAATTAAAAGATGAAAATAATAAAAAAGTAATTGTTTCACGTAATTTTTAATTCTTAATTTTAAATTATAATGATTAGACAAAATAGTCAGGGAATAATATCTATTCCAGTAACAGAATTATCTAATATGATAGTTTATACTGACAGAAATTGAGTGTTTAATAAAGTAAATGTTATTCCTGAGGTTTTAGAAAATATAAAAGCTATTATATTAAAAATAAATCATATATTAGATTGAACACTAAATGTTATTAGTAATGAATCAGAAGATGATAGAAATTGCGTTTTAGAAACAGACAAAAAAAATGGAATTTCATTTAATGAAGATAATTATAAATTATCAACTCAGTCAGCAGCAAAATTTATTCTTGAAAAATTAAAATCAACTAAGTGTTATTTTATTTGAGGCAATCTAGTATCTAATGATATTAATAAATTATGACTAGAAACTATAAATATCTCAAATGATTTATTAATTGATAAACCTGATTTATTAGAATGAGAGTTACCAATACTGTTTTGAAGACCTTTGTTTGCTATTGCTGCTAGATTTGATACTGAACAAAACATAAAAAATAATATTTGATGAGATATTGCTTTTCAAAATGCAAAATATTTATTAGAAAAATATTGATCAAAAATTGTATTTTGTCATACTAAACAAAATTGTGAAAGGGTAACTGAAAAATGAAAACATAGGGAAATAAATTTGTGATATTATTTTGAAGAATTAGTTAAAATTTTTTCTTTAGAGATATGAAGAGATATATTTGATTTATGAAAATGAAGATATTCTAATTGAGAATTCTTTGATATGGCTTTATGAATAAAAAATAGTGAAGAATATGAAAAAGTTTTGTGAATATGAGATATGTTTACAGATATTGAACATACACTTATTAATTGATGAACTTGAATATTAGTGAATAGTTGAGATGAAGTAATTGATGATAGTATTATTGAAAAAATTCAAAAATTTAAAGATAGAGTTTTTTTAATAAGTGATTTATCTAAATTACAAATTATTATAAAATAAATTATTTTTTAAATATAAATATTATGGAAACTATAAATAGACAGAATACATGAGAAATAAATACAAATAATGTATTATCAATATTATTACTACAAGAAGGAGTAAAAGATAAAGCTTCGGAATTATTTAATAAAAGTGATAGCCCAGAGGATTTAGCTATGAATTTGAATAATACACTTAGTTCAGAAGAAAAAATAGAAAATATTTTTATAAATATAAGAAATACAGATTTTGAAGGCATAAAAACATGAAGATCAAAAATTGATTGATTGGAATATATTTTTGATGAAAAATTAAAAAAAATATTAGAAATATGATTTTATGAAATATTTGAAGTAATAGAAAATGACTGAAAAATTATTTTTCAAGCAATCGATACTCAAATTGATTGATTATATTGATATTATGAATATAATGGTTGAAATCTTGTTTCCAAATTAGATGATAAAAAAATCAATTTTATTGAAGAAACAAACTTATCAATATAACAACAAAATATGAAAATTCAGTTTATATGATGTGGAAATATGTGAGAGACTATTTTGAATTCAATGATAAAAAATTGAATTTTAAATGATGATGTTTATGTTAAAACTAATACTGAAAAAACTTCAAATAAAATCAAAGAAAAATACCAAGTTAATATTTGAGAAAATATTGACTCGGATTTTTTGTTTTTGGCTGTAAAACCTCAACAATTAGATGAAATAGATTTACAAAAATATAATAATAATAATTTAATTATTATATCTGTTTTAGCTTGAACTAGTGTAGTAAAAATTAGTGAGAAAAATAATAATTCTAAAATTATTAGATGTATGCCAAATTTGCCAATTTCTGTTTGAAAATGAATTATATGATATTTTTCAAATACAGAAATAGATGAAAATAAAAATGAATTTTTCACAAAAACTTTTAATAATATGTGAGAACTTATAAAAGTAAACTCAGAAGACAAGCTTGATAAAATCACAGCTCTATCATGATCAGGCCCCGCATATTTTTATTATTTTACTGAAAAATTAAAAGAAAAAGCAAAAAAAATGTGATTTTCAGATGATGAATCTATGAAAATAGCCAATAATACTTTTTTATGATCAGCTTTATATTTTGGGAATTCAGATAAAAGTGTGTATGAATTAAAAAAACAAGTAACATCAAAATGATGAACAACTGAATTTGCATTAAAAACATTTGAAGCTGAATGATTACAAAAAATTTTAGAAAAGGGAATTGATAGTGCTTATGAGAGAGCAAAGGGATTAAGTAAATAAAAAAATGTGTACTTAAATTTTACCTCTCATCTGAATCTTCTCCCCTTATCAGGGGAAAAGGGCCGCATGTATTTGAAATTGCAGCCTATTTCTCCTGATAAGGAGAGAGAATTCAAGAGAGAGGTGGTATTTTTATTTAACCAATAAAATATGAAAAATATTCTACAAAACTTACAAAAAACTAAGTTAGCAACTGAAAGTTTTAAAAATGTTTCTATAGAAAATAGAAATAAAATAATAAAAGAAATATGAGATACAGTTGTTCAAAATAAAGAAATTATAAAGAAAGAAAATCAAAAAGATTTAGAAAAAATGGATAAAACTAATCCTATGTATGATAGGTTATTATTAACTGATGAAAGAATTGATGGGATTGGAGTTTGATGTTATGATTTAGTTGATATAAAAGATCCATTATCAAAATATGACATAGAAGATACAATTAAAACTAATGATTGATTAACTATTAAAAAAACATGAGTACCACTTGGAGTGGTTGCATGTATTTATGAGTCAAGACCAAATGTGACTGTTGATTTAATAATTATGTGTATTAAATCTTCTAATGGAGTAGTACTTAGATGATGAAGTCAGGCAGAAAATTCTAACAAAATATTAATAAAATTAATAAAAGAAGTGTTAGAAAAAAATGATATTAATCCAGATTTAATTTACAATTATCCTATAGCTAGAGAAGAATTAAATATTTTATACAATGCTGTATGACTTGTTGATGTATTGATTCCTAGATGATGAAAAAATTTAATTGAATCAGTTAGGGATAATTCAAAAGTACCAGTTATAGAAACTGGTGCATGAGTAGTTCATTTATATTTAGATGATGATATTAAAGAAGAGAACTTTTTAAAAGCTATAAATGTAATAGTTAATGCGAAAACTCATAGAGTTTCAGTCTGTAATGCACTAGATACTTTAATCATAAATAAAAATTTAAAAGAAGATATTCTAGAAAAATTATATAAAAAATTGGTAGAAAAAGGAGTTACCATATTAAAATCAGATGAAAATGATTTTTTAAAGGAACAATTATCATTAAATTTGCAAGTAATTTTTGTAAATAATATTGATGAAGCTATAAAGCATATTTCTAAATATTCTTCAAAACATTCGGATTGAATATTATCAGATAATAAAGAAAAAATTAAATTATTTAACAAAACTATAGATTCTTCTGTTGTATATACAAACACTTCAACAAGATTTTCTGACGGTTGATGCTTTTGATTTGGTTGAGAAATATGAATCTCAACTCAAAAATTACATGCCAGATGACCAATGTGAGCTGATAGTTTAGTTATTTATAAATATATTATTGAAAGTGATTGGGGGGTTAGGTAAAAAGTACTTTAATTTATACCTCTCATCTGAATCTTCTCTCCTTATCAGGAGAAAAGGGCTACAATTGTTCCTCTTTCTCCTGATAAGGAGAGAGAATTCAAGAGAGAGGTAGTTATTATTTTAAAAAACACTATGAAAAACAACATTTACGTAATAAAAATATGATCAAATGTATTACTTGATAGCTCAGGAATAAATGAAAAAATTATTAAGAAAGTAGTTTTGTGAATTCAAAGTTTAAGAGAAAAATGATATAAAGTTATTTTGGTGAGCTCTTGAGCTGTAGCTATGTGAAAGAAAAAAATAGAAAAAGATTTTATAAAGGGATTAAATGTAATAGAGTCAGAACAAGTTTTTTCTAGTTTGTGACAGGTGTCTTTGATGAATACATATCAAAACTATTTTAATTTTTTTGATATTAGAGTTTCGCAAGCTCTTTTAACCAGAAAAGATTTTTCTGATAGATTAAGATACAATTCTATGAAAAATGTTTTACTTAAATCACTAGAACATGGTATTTTACCTATAATAAACGAGAATGATGTTTTGTCTCAAGAAGAACTTGATTTTTCTGATAATGATGAATTATCTGCTATGGTTGCAGCAATGACTTGAGCGGATAATCTAATTATTCTTTCTAATATTGATGGACTATATGATAGTTTTCCAAATTGAAAATTAATTAAAGAAGTTAACCAAATTGATGAAAATATTTTTGCTGTTGTTTGAAAACAAAAATCATCTCATTGAAAATGATGAATGAAAAGTAAGCTTATGACTGCTTCTTTGGTGATGGATTTATGAATAAATATGTATTTAGCTAGTTGAGAAAAAGATAATATTATTGAACTAGTTTGAAATGGTGAAAATCCATGAACATTGTTTAAATCTAGCTCTGTTAAAAAAGTGGATTCAATTAGAAAATGGCTAAAAGCATGAGCAGTACCAGAATGAGAAATACAAGTAAGTACAATTATTGCAGATTTATTAAAATCATGAAAAAGAGCCTCATTACTTGAAATATGAGTAGAAAAAATTGTTAAAGATTTTGATAAAAAAGATGTAATAGAAGTATGTGATGAAAATGGAAATAGTATTTGATACTGAATAGCAAAAATCCCAAGTAGTGAAATAGATAAACTAAATTTGGATTCAAATAAAATAGTAGTACATACAGATTATTTTATTTTGAAATAGGTTGTTAATATTTTTTTAAATAATAAAAATATTTGCTTTTTAAAAACAAATGCTATAATAAACATGCTAATTAATTAAATATTATGCAAAAATATATTTTTACATTAACTGCAGGAAGACAAAACAGAAGACTAAAATCTAATCTGTTTGGTTTTTCGTGTTTAAGAATGTAATATATTATATACAAATATAAAATATAAACTCTTCAAGGAAAACTTGGAGAGTTTTTTTGATAAAAAAATCATAAATAAATTTAATTAATTAATAATAAAAAAATGAAAAATATAACTACTTATAAAAAAGTAGCTTCACATGAAGCAATAAAAGGAGAGTTTAATAAATGTTTACTTTTGTATTCTGGATGATTAGATACATCTATAATGCTTAAATGGATACAAGAAGAATATAATAGTGAAGTTATAGCATTGACTATTGATATATGACAAACAGCTGATGATTTAGAAGCTATAAAGAAAAAATGATTGGAATTGTGAGCCAAAGATGTAATCGTATATAATGCAAAAGATGAATTCGCAGATGAATTACTTTCTCAAGCAATTAAAGCTAATGCGGATTATCAATGATGATATGCATTAAGTACACCTCTTTGAAGGATTGTTATATCTGAGATAGCTGTTAAAATTGCAGAAAAATATAGCTGTGAAGTTGTGGCTCACGGTTGTACTTGAAAGTGAAATGATCAAGTTAGGTTTGAGGGATATATTACAACTCTTAATCCAAAACTAAAAACAATAGCACCAGTAAGGGAATGGTCAATGTGAAGGGATGAACAAATAAAATATGCTGAAAATAATTGAATTCCAATTGTTCAAAAAATAGATAAACCATATTCTTATGATGAAAATATGTGGGGTAATACTTGAGAAGGCTGAGAAATAGAAAATCCGGAATTAATTCCACCACAAGAGAATATATTGCAATGGTGTAAAACATTAGATAAAGCTTCTGATGCAGAAGAAATTTTAACAATTACATTTGAAAAATGAGTTCCTGTTAAATTAAATAATAAAAATAAAAAGCTTAGTGAGATTGTTATGGAATTAAATAAAATCTGAGCAGAGCATTGAGTTTGAGTTTTTCAACTTATAGAAGATAGGTTTGTATGATTAAAAGTAAGGTGAGTATATGAAAATCCAGCTGCTACAATTCTGGTTAAAGCTCACCAAAATTTAGAACAACTAGTTTCAACTAGGGAAGAAAATGAATTAAAGAAGTTTATAGATACTAAATGGGCATATTTAACTTATGCAGCTAAATGGTTTGATCCAGTAATGAATAATATAAATTCATTTATAGATATGCAAAACGAAAAAGTGACATGAGAAGTAAATATAAAATTATATAAATGAAATTGTGTAGCTGTAAGTTTAAAATCAGATAATTCTTTATTTGATGAAAACCTTGCTACATTTGATAAAAACGCTGATTTTAACCAAAATTCCAGTGCATGATTTATTGAAATATATAATCTAGCTCAAAAAACAGCTTATAATATTAATAAATAAAAAAATGAAAAAAATATGGCAAAAAGATTCTTCTACTTTAAATAATTTAGTTGAAGATTACACTGTGTGAATAGATTATTTATTAGATTTGCAACTTATTCCATATGATATAATATGATCAAAGGGTCACGCAAAAATGCTGAATAAAATATGAATTTTAAAACAGGAGGAATTAGATATTTTATTAAAATGATTAGATGAAATCTTAGATTTATGGAATAAAAAACAATTTAGTATTAAAAAATCAGAAGAAGATTGACATACTGCAATTGAAAATTTTTTGACTGAAAAATATTGAGAAGTTTGAAAAAAAATTCATACATGAAGGTCAAGGAATGATCAAATACTTGTAACAATGAGACTTTTTACTTTGAAACAATTAGATATAATTGAAAATCTTGTAGAAGAATTAATAAATAATTTTGATAAGAAAATAAAAGATGTATGAAATACAATAATGCCAGGTTATACTCATATGCAAAGAGCTATGCCTTCCAGTGTGTGAATGTGGCTTGATAGTTTTAAATCTAGTATGAAAGATAATTTGATATTAATTAAAGCTACTAAAGAAATTAATAATCAAAATCCTCTTTGATCAGTTGCTTGATATTGAGAAAGTACTTTTAATCTTGATAGGGAATATACTACGAAAGAGTTGTGATTTAAAAAAGTACAATCTAATCCTATGTATTGTTGATATAGTAGGTGAAAATTTGAAAATATAGTTTTAAAATCTTTGTCAGAGATAATGATGGATTTATGAAAAATGGCAAATGATTTATTAATTTTTACTACTAAAGAATTTGATTTTTTTGATTTACCAGAATGATTTAAGACAGGTTCAAGTGCTATGCCACAAAAAAAGAATTGGGATATAATGGAAATTATCAGGTGAAATACAGGAATATTTTTAGGATATCAAATTCAAATTCAAGAAGTAATCAAAAACCTGCCTTCTTGATATAATAGGGATTTTCAATTAATAAAAGAACCTTATTTGAAAGCAATAAAGTTGATTAAAGATACTTTACAAATAGCATCTTTATCTATTGATAATTTAGAAGTTAAAAAAGAAAATTTAGAAAATGCCTGTACCGATGAAATTTATGCTACAGACAAGGCTTATAAATTAGTAAGGCAGGGAATGAGTTTTAGGGATGCATATAAGGAAGTAGGTAGAGAGTATTTACAAAAAAATTAAAATAAAAAAGATTTGCTTATTTTCGAATACATTCTATAATAATATAGATTATTTGCTAACGTATTCGAAAATATGGAAAGAATAATATTGTTTTCAGATAAGAAAATAAAGAGTGTAAAGTTGGATTTTAAGAGATATTTGTTTGATAAGGTAAGAAATATTTCTGAAAAAATTGTATGAATCTCAGGTGTTAGATGAATTTGAAAAACAACAATGCTTCTTCAAATAGCACAAGAACTAGAAAAAAAATGAAAAAATGTAATTTATTTTTCATGTGATTCTACTTTTTTTAGATGAAATAAGATTTTTGATGTTATTGAGGAAACTTACAATGTATATGAAAAAAAATATTTTTTCATTGACGAAATTCATAAATATAAAAATTGGGAACAAGATTTAAAAACAGCATATGATGTTTATGATGATATACAAATATTTTTTTCTGGTAGTTCAAGTATTGATTTAATAAAATGAAATTATGATTTATCAAGAAGGAGTTTACTTTTTAAGTTACATAAATTTAGTTTCAGAGAGTATTTAAAATTTGTTTATGATATATCATTAAATACTTATACTATTGATCAAATATTATTAAAATCACCAAAGATTTCTTTAGATATTCTTAGTGAAAATAAAGATATTTTAAAATATTATCATGAATATTTAGAATCTTGAGAGTTATGATTTTTTAGAGATACCCAAGAGGAATTTTATATAGATAAGTTACAAAATATATTAAATAAACTTATTTATGAAGATATAAGTAATTATTATAATATTCAATCAAAAAATATTGCATTATTTTTTCAAATATTAAAATTTATAACAAATTCAAGTCCTTCAAATTTAAATTATTTAAATATAGCTAAACAAATTTCTACTACTGCAGATACTGTAAAATATTATATTGAAATATTACAAGAAATAGGTTTATTGAATATTATATGAAAGCAGTGAAAAATAAGTGTTAATTTAAGAAAATCAAAAAAAGCACTTATCGAAATAAATAATATTGCAGTTATTTTATTTGATAAAATTAATACAAAAAAATCAAAAGGATTTTTAAGAGAATCTTTCGTTGTTTCAGAATTAAAAAAAGTTTGAGAAATATATTATTCAGAAATTGCAGATTATGTATTTATAAATAATGGAGAAAAATATATTTTAGAAATATGATGAAAAAATAAAACATATAAACAACTTAAGTGAATAAAAAAAGGTTTTTTGATAAAAGATAATATATCTGTGGCAAATAAAAACGAAATACCTATTTGGTTGTTATGATTTTTATACTAAACTAAACTTAAAAAATTAATACATTAAAATTAAAAAAAATATGGAACAAGGAATTATATGAGCTATTAAAAAGGCAGTAAAAGAAATATATAATATTGAAATATCAGAAGTTTTATTAAAGGATGTACCAAAAAAACAATTTGGTGACTTGTCTTTTAATTGTGGTGTTTTAGCACGCGAGACGAAAAAAAATCCTGCAATCATAGCTACTGAATTATTAGCATTATTACAAAAAGAAGATTTTATAGAAGATGTACAATCAGCATGACCATTTATAAATTTCAAAATATCAGAATCAATTTATTCAGACAATTTTAAAGAAATTTATTCTAAAAAATCAGATTTTTTATCACCAGTAATTGGAAATAATGAAACTATAATAGTTGATTATATTTGAACAAATGTTTGAAAACCAATGCATATTGGTCATATTTGCCCACCAACTCAATGACAAGTTTTTGTGAATTTATATAAAAAACTTTGATATAATGTAATATCAGATAGTCATATATGAGATTGGTGAATAATTTTTGGTAAATTAATTACTGCATATAAACTTTGGTGAGATGATAATAAATTAAAGGAAAATGCTGTAGAACATCTTTTTCAACTTTATGTCAAAGTTTCAGATGAATCTGAAAATAATAATCAATTAGATCAAGATTTTAGAACAGCTTTTAAAAATCTTTCAGAAGGTGATTTGGATTCAATAAAATTATGGGAATCTTTTACGAAAGAATCTATAAAATCTATGCAAATTCAACTTGATAGATTAAATGTTAAGTCTGATTATAATATTTGAGAAAGTTTTTATGAAGGTTTATGACTTCCAAAAATAGAAGATTATCCAGACTTAAAATGGGATATGAAAGATATAGTTAAGGAATTAATAGAGAAAAAAATTGCTACTAAAAATGAAGATAATTCTGTATGAGTTGTATTTGATGATAGTACAAAATTATCTTCTTGTATATTACAAAAAAGAGATTGAACTCATGGGTATTTAGCATCTGATCTTGCATGTATAAAATATAGAACAGATAATTGGAGTCCAAAAAAAATAATATATTTTGTAGATTGAAGGCAACAATTACATTTTAAACAAGCTTTTACTATTTCAAAAAAAGCTTGATGGATTCCTGAAACTGAATTATTTCATGCATACAATTGATTTATTAGTTTGAAAGATTGAGCTATGTCTACAAGAAAATGAAGAATTATAAAACTTGATAAATTACTTGATGAGGCTGAACTTAGAGCGAAAAAAATAATTTTGGAAAAGAATGATACTATAAAATGAAAAGAATTAGACAAGATTTCAAAAATTATTTGAATTTGAGCTATTAAATATGGTTATCTAAAAAAATCTAGAGAAACAGATGTTATATTTGATTGGGATGAATTTATGACTTTTGAATGAAATAGTGGTCCATATATTCAGTATGCTTATGTAAGAGCAAGAAGAATATTAGAGAAATTTTGAAAAGACTTTTCTAAACTTGACATTTCTGCTAAATTTGAACATAAAGAAGAAATAGAATTATTTAAACAGGTTCAAAATTATACTGATATTTTAAAAAAGACTGCAGATACGAATATGCCACATCATTTGTGTACATATGCTTTTAATCTTACTAAAAAATTCAGTACTTTTTATAATAGTATTCATATACTTAATGAGGAGGATGAAGATAAGAAAATACTTCGTTTACAATTGATAGATATGTTTTCTAGTGTTTTAAAAGATAGTTTTAATATATTAGGTATTGATATGCCTGAAAAAATGTAGTGTAAAAAATTTTATTTTTGACAAAATAACTAAAACTTATATTATACATCTAATACTTCCTAACAAGGACTTATGAACCTAGCACAACTTGAAACCATAACAACGATAACTCTTACTAACAAGTAGAGAATTTTTGTTGCACAAATAATACTAAAACAAAAACTCTACTTAAATGTAGAGTTTTTTTATAAGAAAAACCCCCATCCTAACCTTCCCCCTACAGGAGGAAGGAATAATAAAAATTTTATTTCCCTCTCCTTGTAGGGGAGGGATTAAGGGAGGGGTTTAATTTTAAAACCTAAAAAAAATACTATGAACCTTGAAACTAAAAGACATTCTTTTTCACATGTACTAGCGCAAGCCGTGAAAGAATTGTATCCAGAAGCTAAACTAGCTATCTGACCAGCTACTGATGACTGATTTTATTATGATTTTGATTTTGGAGATCTAGAATTTTCTGATAAAGAATTAAAAAATGTTCAGAAAAAAATGAAAAAAATTATTTCTCAAAATCAAAAATTTGAACAATCTAGTCTTCCTATAAATGAAGCTATAGAAAAATTAAAAAACGATGATGAAATATATAAGCTAGAACTAGTAGAAAAACTTAAAGCAGAAGGAGAATCAGAATTATCATTTTATGAAAATATATCTCAACAATGAGACTTAAAATTTGAAGATATGTGTAGATGACCACATGTTGAAAAATTGGCTGAGCTTGACGCAAATGCTTTTAAATTATCAAGAGTAGCTTGAGCTTATTGGTTAGGGAATAGTGAAAATAAACAATTAACTAGAATATATGGTTATGCGTTTGATAATAGAGATGAACTGCAAGCACATTTAACAATGCTAAGAGAAGCTAAAAAAAGAGATCATAGAATTCTTTGAGCAAAACTAAAATTATTTACTATTTCAGAATTAATTGGTCCAGGTTTACCTCTTATTCAACCAGCTGGAATGCTTTTAAGACAATCTATTGAAGATTATCTTTGGGAATTACATAGTAAACAATGATATACAAGAGTTTGGTCTCCACATATTGCAAAAGAAGCACTTTATGAAACTTCTGGTCATGCAGCTAAATTTGGTGATGAATTATTTAGAGTTCAGGGAAAGGATGATAAATTTATAATGAAACCAATGAACTGTCCTCACCATATGCAAATTTTTGCTGATAATCAGTTTAGTTATAGAGATATGCCAGTTAGATATTTTGAACCAGCTACAGTTTATAGAGATGAAAAATCAGGTCAATTATCAGGTTTAACAAGAGTAAGAGCTATTACTCAAGATGATGGGCACTTGTTTTGTAGAATATCTCAAATAAAAGATGAAGTAAAAACTATCACAGATATAATAAAAGAATTTTATTCAACTCTTTGAATGACTGATGATTATTGGGTATCACTTTCAGTTAGATGAGAAGATAAAAGTAAATATTTATGAACTGATGAAAATTGGAATAAAGCTGAATCCGCTTTAGAAGAAGTAAGTCAGGAAAATGATTTACCATACAAAAGAATAGAATGAGAAGCTGCATTTTACGGGCCAAAACTTGATTTCATGTTTAAGGATGCTATAGGTCGTGAATGGCAATTAGCTACAATTCAGTGCGATTTTAATCTTCCAGTTAGATTTGATTTAGGATTTACAAATGAAGAAAATGAAAAAGAAAGACCAGTAGTAATCCACAGAGCAATCTCTGGATCACTAGAAAGATGAATGTGAGTATTTATAGAACACTTTGCATGAACTTTCCCATTATGGATGTCACCAAGACAAGTAAAAATAGTTCCTGTATCTGATAAATTCTTTGGGTACGCTGAAAAAGTGGAAAAAGAATTAAGAGAAGCTTGAATAAGAGTATCAGCAGATTATGCATCTGACTGACTAAACAAAAAAGTAAGAAATGCTGAAAAAATGCATAATAATTATATCTTAGTAGTCTGAGAAAAAGAAGAAACAGACTGAACTGTTTCAGTTAGAAATTATAAGACTAAGGAACAGAGTGTTGAAACTTTAAATGATTTTAAAAATAATATATTAGAAGAAATAAAAAATAGAAGTCTTTAGACTTCTATTTTTTTATTAATTTATGATAAACCCCATACTCAGAAACAATCTCTCTATAAATCATAGTAACAAAAAATGATAAGATTATTCACCATGAAGCGTGGAAAAATATTGAAAGAAAATAAATTAATGCTCACATAAATGCGGCTGTTATATAGTTCGCATTTTTTTTGAAACAAAATGGAACATCTCACATTACACTATCTCTTATAATTCATCCACCAACTCAGGTAATCATTCATAAAATTATTGAAATAAGTCATATAGATAATAGGTTATCAGTGTAGTTTCAGTAAAGAGTAAATACAGCTGCATTAGTTCAAATAATTACAAAAGCAGCTAATCAAATACTATCAATAAATCTGAATATAGAATACGCTTTTTTTAGCATGCTTGGAATAATAAAAGCTATGATTCAAGCACTAACTGCTGTTAAAAAATAGTTAATATCAGTTATATAAAACAAAGGTGTTCTTCATAAAACTAAATCTCTAACAGTTCATCATCATACTGCAGTTATTATTCATAAAATAATTACAGCAAATATGTTAAGTCATCTACCATGAGCTTTATATCACCCAGCAATTGCAAAAGCAAAAGTACCAAGTAGGTCAAGCGTATATAGTAGAGTACTATCACTTATAGTTACAAAATCATTTAGCATTTTTTTGTTTTTAGGTATAATAATGAAAATTGTAAAAGATTTTTTAGAATATGCAAGAAAATCCCCCGGCTTTCAGCCACCCCCTTTACAAAAGGGGGATAAAAATTAATCTCCCTTTTGTAAATGGAGTACCCGTAGGGGGAGGGATTAATTATATATAACATGAAAAACCTAAAACAAAATATCTGGAAATTAAAATGGTTGAGAATTTTACATGATTTTTTCATTATTATTCCAATATTAACTATTTTCTTTTTGGCTAGATGATTGGATATGAAAGAAGTTTTTATTATTCAGTCTTTTTTTGCTTTGATTGTACTTGTTTGAGAGGTTCCTTCTGGATATTTTGCTGATAAATATTGAAGAAAATTATCAATTATAATATGAGTACTGATTTGGTTTTTATCAATTGTATTGTATCCATTATGAGAATGATTTTGGTATTTTATGATGATTGAATGAATTATATGAATATGAATTAGTATGTTGTCTTGAGCTGATTCAGCTTTGTTATATGATACACTTTTTGCTTTAAAAAGGGAAAAAGAATACCATAAAATAGAAAGTTCATTTTTTGCTTTTTCTTGATATTGATTAGCTATTGCATCAGTTTTATGATGATTCTTAGCTGGTATAAATTTAGAATTACCTTTTTATATTCAAATGTTTGTATTATTTTTTACTATTCCACTTGCTTTTTCATTAAAAGAAGCACCTATGCATAAACATGTTGTTAAGGAAGATGAATTAAAATGAATGAGACAAATTATGTTTCATTATTTACATAAACATAAAGAGGTAAAATGGTTAATAATTTTTTCTTGATTTTTATCTTCTTCAACACTTGCTTCAGTTTGGTTTAGTCAACCTTTTTGGCAATCATTAAGTATACCTATTTCATTATTTTGAATTTTATGGGCAATGCTTGCCTTATCTAGAGCTTTATTTACTAAATTGTCTCCATATTTAGAAAAAAAACTTACAAAAACAAAATTATTATTTTTACTTATAAGTATAGTATTTTTTTGATATATGTGACTAGCTATTTTTGATAAATATATATGATCAATATTATTTGTACTTTGTTTTCAAGCAGCTTTTTGAATATCAAGTCCACTTTTTAAAAAATATATAAATGAACTTGTTTATTCAAAAATTAGAGCAACAGTATTGTCTATAAATAGTATGTTTACTAGATTAACATTTGTTATTTTATGACCAATTATTTGATATTTCTTTGATGTTTTTACATATAGGGAGGCTTTTTTGTTAACTTGATGATTTTTCTTTTTGACTTGATTGTTTTCTATTGTTATGATGAAAAAATATAAATTATTATAAAATTTTAAAAATAAAAATATGCAACTATTAATAGCTACATGAAATCCAGCGAAACTTAAAATGTTTCAGAGTTTGCTTTCAGATTTTGAGGGTATAGAATTTTTGACTCTAAAAGATTTTCCAGAAATAGAAGAGCCTATCGAGGATTGAAAAACAGTTGAAGAAAATGCTTTATTAAAAGCAAAATATTATTCTGATGCTTTTGATATTCCTACTTTGGCAGATGATGCTTGATTTGAAATTAAAGATCTGTGATGAGCTCCATGAGTAAAAGCTAGAAGATGGTGATGAGAATTACCTAATAGCATTAGTGATGATGATTTTTTGGATTTTTTACTTGATAAAATAGATCATATAGAAAAAGATAGAATAGAAGCAGTTTTTCCTTTTTCTAGGTGTTTGTATATGCCAAATTGAGAACATTCTTTTCAAAATGAAAGTCTGGATATTTTACTTTGAAAAAAACCAAGAAGACCTTTTAAATCAGGTTGGCCTGTTTCTTCGTTAACTTATTTACCAGACTGAAGACATCATCTAGATATTCCAGATGATGATCCAGTTTTTCATGAAAGATTAAAAAAAGAAGGATTAGTTGAATTGATTAATGAATATTATAAAAAAACTTGATTTTAATACTAAAAAAGTATATAATATTAGTATTAAATTTAATATTAAAAATAATACTATGATTACCGATAAAATTATTTCAATTAGTGATTTGAGAACAAATGCAACTAATGTTATTAAAGAGTTACCACAAACAGGTAGTAAATATATTTTTGTACACAATAAACCAAAAGCAGTTTTGGTTGATATTGATTGGTATGATAATGTTAGTAAATCTTTTGACCAACATTGAATAGAAATGGTTGAACCAGATGAGTGGGAAAAAAAGAGTATAGTTGAATATGAAAAAGAAAAAAAGCAGTGAACTTTAGAGCTTATAGATTCAGATGTATTTTTTAAATCGTTAAAATAATGTATAAAATATTTTTTAGAAAAAAAGTTCATAAATTTTTAAAAAAACATTCTTGAGAAAAGATAATATTCAATTTAGAAAAAGCAATCGATGTTTTAAAAGTTAATCCATATATTAATCACCTTGATATTAAATTACTTACATGAGAAAAAGATAAATTTAGACTTAGATTATGAAAATATAGGTTTATATATGAAATTTTTAAAGATAAATTAATTATTACTTTTACTGATTGAGACAATAGATGATGAATTTATAAATAAATATTTATAAAGAAAAATGGTATATGACGTTATAATTATTTGAGCATGAGCTTCTGGATTATTTGCTTGAATGCACTTAAATAAAAATTTAAAAAAAATAGTACTTGAAAAGACAGATAAACCTTGAACAAAGGTTTTATTGTCGTGAGGAGAAAGAGCTAATGTGAGTAATATGAATATTGATCCGGAAAAAGATTATTTTAGTCAAAATAAAAAATTTTTGCTCAGTGTGTTTTCAAAATTTAATCAGTGGGATACAATGAGTTTTTTTGCTGAAAATTGAATAAAATTAATAGAAGAGGATAGAGGAAGATTGATTTTAGAAAGTGGGAATAGTCATGATTTACTTGATTTATTTTTAAGGAAAATTAAAGAGAATAATTGTGAGATTAAACTTAATAGTGAAGTTACAAAATTGCAGTTCCTTTCTTCTGATAAGGATAGAGGATTCAGGTGAAAGGTCTTTCAAATAACAACAAAAAATCAAAAATATCTAACTAAAAATATAATAATATCATCAGGATGAAAAAGTTTTTTTCAAACTTGAACTACTTGAGATGGATATAATTTAGCAAAAGATCTTTGATTGAAAATTATCCCTACTTTTCCATGATTATGTTGAATATCAACAAAAAAGGATCTAAGTGAATTATCTTGAATATCGACAAATGTTAAATTAGATTTAATTGATAATAAAACTAAAAAAACAATATATTTAGAAAATTGACCATTACTTTTTACACATTTTTGATTAAGCTGACCAATCATTTTTAATACATCAAATGCTATTTGAGAATATTTAGTCAATGTTTGAGAAAATACAGATTATTTATTAAATAATTTGTGTATTGAACTAAGTTTTAATTTAGAATGATTACCTAAAAAAATAATAAATATTTTTGAATTAGATGAAGAAAATAATAAAATAAATCTAAAATTACATTCACTTAGAAGTTGGAAAGAAGCAAAAATTACAACAGGATGAATTGATTTAAACGAGCTTGATAACCATATGCAATCAAAAAAACATAATTGATTATACTTTATTTGAGAGGTAGTTGATGTTACTTGAAAAACAGGATGATATAATTTACAATGGGCTTGGAGTAGTGCTTTTGTAGCTAGTGAATGGATAAATTGAAAATACAAAAAAAATTAATTTTTTCTCAAATATTCTACATCTAAACTATTTCAAATAAACTCAAAAATATCTGAAGTGCCATTATTTTCTAGATTTCAGGTATTTTTTCATACAAATTTCATTTTATTCTTTTCAAGATAATATTTAAACTCTTCTTCAATTTCTCTTGGAGAATAAAACTCAGGTTTATCACTTAAATTTGCACTTGTTAAAAATAGTGGTCAGTTTTCTTTTAATAGTCTTTTTTCTGTATCATTATTTACTACTCTAAAAGCAAAAAGTTCATAAACATCTCTGTTTCTAAATTCATTTGAATCTTCATCAACATAATTTATCCAGACTTTCAAATGCTGACAATCAGTCAAAATAGTAAAAGGTTTTTCATAATTTTTCAAAAAATCTATTTGCTCATCTGTTAAAATTGTATTATCTTTTAACCACTTAAAATCAGGAACTAAAATTGCAAGAGGTTTAGCTAAATCTCTTTTTTTTATTTTATAAATCTTGTGATAAGATTTTATATCATGAACAGGGCATGCTATTCAATAACATGTATCAGTAGGGAGTATGTAAATCATAGTTTTTTGTTAATTAATATTTTTTACCCCTCCCTCGATCCCTCCCCTACAAGGAGAGGGAAGAAAAAATGTAGCTATTCCTTCCTCCTGGTAGGGGGAAGGTTAGGATGGGGGTTTATTTTATTGGGTTTTGTAAAGGTACTCCAATTTTTCTTGGATATTTTTTATGAGTAGGAGTTATCTTTTCTATTAATACTATTGTTCTTTTTTGGTCAGTAAGTATGTAATTTTTTACCTTTATTATCTTTGCTCAAAGTCTAGATAATGCTTTTTTTGCTGATTTAAGTTCTTCTTTATCATCTAGTTTATATGCAGCAAATATTCATCATACTTTTAGTAATGGAATTACATATTCAAGCAAGGTAGGAAAATATGCTGTTGCTCTACTTGTTACTAAATCAAATTGTTCTCTGTAATCTAGATTTTGTCATATTTCTTCAGCTCTTCAATTAAGTGTTTTTACATTTTTTAGTCATAAATCTTGTACAAATGAATCAATTGCTTTTAATTTTTTTCAAACTGAATCTATTCATGTAAATTCTACATTTTTATTAATTATAGCAAGAGGAATAAGAGGGAAACCTCACCCGGTTCACATATCAGCTACTTTTCATTCTAGGTCTATAAATATATTTAACATTATAGAATCAATAAAATGTTTTTCTATTATTCAATCTTTATCTCTGATAGCAGAAAGATTTATCTGGGAATTTTTTTCCATGAAAATATCAAGAAATTTCTCAAATAATTTCATTTCAGAATCTTCTAATTCTAGTTTATATTTCTCAAATAATTTTTTCATATTTTTGCTTTTAAAAAACTTTGTAATAGCTTATCTAAGAACTTTTTTAAATCAAATTTTTTTATTTTTTTGATGTTTGTTATTTATGTGATATATTAATCATAATATTTTATTAATATTATATATATGTTACATAATGCTAGATCAGATTGTTTTACGAAAATGAAATTTGCTATGGTAATATTTTTTATATTTATTACATTTTCTTTTCTATTTCCTTTTATATTAATAGGAATTGTATTTTTCTTTTTATATTCTGATTATGATTTAGAAAATTTATTACAAAACTTTTGAGTTTATGATTGTATAAAAAAAATGTATCCTGATAATAATGATATTTATGTAAAAAGATTATCAAAAATAACTAAAAATGTAGATGATTATAGTAGAAAATTAAGAAATAAACAAACAAAACATAAACATAAAAAATCCAGTAATATTATTAAAAAAAGTAAAATTAATAGAAAACAAGATCCAAAAATTAATTATAATAAAACAGAAAACAAAAAACAAGTAATAAATACAAACAAAAACAAAACAACAAATATAAGCATAAAAACATCAATTCAAAAATCATTTTCAAAAACTAATAATAAAAAATCAAAAAAAACTAATTTTGAATTTAATCAATGAAAAAGTATTTGGGATGATTATGAGTCTGTTTTTGATAAAATGGATAAACAATAAAAAATATATATTGACAATATTATTTTTATCGTATACTTAAGATTACAAAAAATAACATAAATAAAAAATAAATATAAAAATACAATAACAATCACAATTAATGGAGGGGGCAAAAATGAAAAAAAAGCTTTTAGAGGTTTTGGTTTTCAAGAATAAAATCACTTCAGTTAAATTGGTTTATTTGGACATGGTTTATGTTTATCCTGATCATATTGTTGAACAGGGATATATGAACTATGAAAAGGTAGGGGCTTATTTAGCTAAAAGGGATTTATGTGGTCTTGAGGGACCATTTAGAATTAACAAGATATATGAAGAGGATGGAGAAGTATATCTTGTATTAATTACTAAAAGAGGCATGGTTTCAATTCTGGCTAAGTATTGTATAGCAGCTTAGTTAGAATTGAAAAAGACTAAAAGGTGAGAAATGAAAATTTCTTACCTTTTATATTTTTATTGACAAATATAAATTTATAGTATACTTGAGACACAAAAAAAGGAGTTAAAAATAAAAACAAATTTTATAGGGAGGAAAATTAATGATTAGAGCTAATTTTGTTAGTAGTCATAAAGTTGCTACGTTTTGTGGTAATGGTTTTCAAGAAGTAAATGCAAATGATTTTGTAACAATAAAAGATTCAAAAATGTTATCTCTTGTTGTACCAGGCAGAAAAAATGATGTTGAAAAATTTTTTAATTTTCTTCAGTATGGGTTTGGAAAAGGGGCACTTCAAATTAAAAATATTTTTAAAATGTATGAAGAGTTTTTTTTCCAATTTTATCAAACAGAAGGAGGGCAAAATATTTTTTCAGCAAAATATTTTATGTCCTTGCCAAAAATGAAAAGATTAAGTTCTGTTGAAGTTTTGAATTATGGATATGATAGTTTATTTTCAGTTCATGATTTAGAGGAGATTCATATTTTGGAACCAGAGGACTTAGTTCAAAAAAAATTTTTTACGTCAGAAGAAGATGCAGAAAAATATTTTTTTGATAGGAATATAAATCTAGATGAAGGATTCTTGAGCATTGACGAAATGTTCGAGGTTAATGGAGAAAACTTTATAACCATTACTAGTAATAATGGTAAATCAATTATTCCATCTAGATTTTGTATCCATTATATTTAGGATACGAAATATAAAGAGGCTTGAAAATGAAAATTTTCTTGCCTCTTTTGTTGTTTTGTGTATAGTGGGTATATGTTACAAACAAAATTAACAAAATCGTTACTTCGTACAACGGATAATTATATTAAGGCTCTAATAAAATGAGGGATTTTAACTGTGAAAGATTTACTAAATCATTATCCAAGAGAATATGAGGATAGAACAAATGTATTAGATACTTTTTCACTTTTGAATATCAAAGAAAAAAATACCATATTAGTAAAATTGCTTACTCTTAATAATGTAAAAACTTGATGAGGAAAATTACTTTCAAAGGCAGTTATAGAAGATAAAAATGGTTTTTTATCTGAAGCTGTATGGTTTAATAGAAAATATTTAGCAAATACGCTTAAACCACACGAATGAAAAAAAATACTTCTTTCATGAAAAGTTAAATATGCTTATTGAAAAATAACTTTTCAGTCTCCAGAAGTAGAAACAGATCTATCAAAAGTAGCTTGAGAAATAGTTCCTATTTATTCTGATATTAACTATATCCCTTCAAAATGGACTGCTCCAAAAATGGAAAAATTGAAAAATTATATTTCTGATATCACAGAAGATCTCCCAGAATCTATTATAGAAAAATACAATTTTATACCTAAAAAAGAAGCAGTATATAAAATACATTTTCCAAAAAACAAAAATGATATAGAAGTAGCAAAATATAGACTAGCTTACTGAGAACTTTTTGAAATAAATTATAAGGCAATAGCTAGTAAATATGAAACTTTTAAAAATACTGAGTGAAAGGCAATACCAATTAAAATGAATATTGATTTAATAAAAGATATTTTTTCACACTTACCTTTTGAATTAACAGATCATCAAAAAATTGTGCTTTTTCAGGTATTGAAAGATATGGAAAAACCACATAGTATGCAAAGGTTATTGGAGTGAGATGTTTGAACGGGGAAGACTGTAGTTGCTTTGATTGCTGTGATTCATGGTATAAAACAGATAACCCCTCCCTCTGTCCCTCCCCTACAAGGAGAGGGAAGTTATAATGTTATAAAAAATTATTATAGAAGTCCTGATTATGTAAAAAAATTGATGGTTGATTTAAGAAAAAATCAAACAAAAACAGAGTGAATTTTGTGGGAATTTTTAAGAAAAAAACAGTTAGGTTGAATAAAATTTAGAAGACAGCATCCGTTTGGAAGATATATAGCAGATTTTTATAGTGATGAACTAAAATTAGTTGTAGAATTAGATTGAAAAATTCATGAACAAACTATAGAATATGATAAAATAAGAGATGAAGTGATTTCAGCTTATTGAGTAAATATTTTAAGAATAAAAAATGAAGAAGTAGAAAAAAATATAAATAATGTATTAGAAATAATATCCAATTATATTCCCTCTCCTTGTAGGGGAGGGTTAGGGAGGGGTTTACAAACTGCAATAATGGCCCCAACCGAAATACTAGCTCGTCAACACTTCAAATCAATGCAAGAGTTATTCTTAAAATACAAGATAAGCTCACACTTGCTTGTTTGAAGTCTTACAAAAAAACAAAAAGATGCTGTAAAAGCTGATATTAGAAATGGAAATATTGATGTGGTTATTTGAACTCATGCTCTGGTACAAGAGGATGTTAACTTCAATAATCTTGGATTTATTATAATTGATGAACAACATAGATTTTGAGTAAAACAAAGAGAGGTTTTAGAAAAATGATTTGGTAATAAATCATGAGTTGTTCCTCATAGCTTGAATATGACAGCTACTCCAATCCCTAGAACTTTGGCTTTAACTCTTTATTGAGATCAAGATTTATCTATTATTTCAGAGTACCCAAAATGAAGAAAAGATATTTATACAAAAGTAGCTTATAGTGAAAAACAAAGAAGTGAAATAGAACTTTTTGTTAGATCTCAAATAGAGAGTTGAAGACAAGTTTTTTGGATTTCACCACTTGTTGAAGAATCAGAAAAAATAGATTTAGCTAATGCTATTTCTACTTATGAATCATTAAATGATATTTTTTCACCTTTTAAAGTTGGTTTGCTTCATGGTAAAATGAAAGCTAAAGAAAAAGATGCAATCATGAAAGAATTCTCAGAAAACAAAATTCAAATACTTTCAAGTACTTCAGTTGTAGAAGTTTGAGTAGATGTTCCTAATGCAACAATTATCTGTATTGAATGAGCAGAGAGATTTGGTTTGAGCCAATTACATCAATTCAGATGAAGAGTAGGGAGATGAAAATATCAATCATATTGTTATTTATTTCCAACAAAATGAAACAAAACTGACAGACTAAAAGCTATGGAATCAACTAATAATGGTTTTGAGCTTGCTGAAATAGATCTAGAGCTTAGGTGACCATGAGAAGTATACTGATTAAGACAATCATGAGTACCAGATTTGAAAGTAGCTGATTTGAAAGATCTTGAACTGATTAGTCAGATTAGGGAAGATATAGAGGAATTATTTGAAAAAAAATAACCCCTCCCTAACCCTCCCCTACAAGGAGAGGGAATAAAAATTTGATATTATTGATTTTTAAATACAATTGGTATAATATTTTATTTATTTTGTAGCCTCTTTCTCCTTGTAGGGGAAAGAATTCAAGATAGGGGTTTTAAAAACAATGAACTTACTACAATTTTTCTTTATAATTTCTTGAACAATAATTTTGATCATTGCTATTGATATTGCTAATAAGCAAAAATTTAATGCATTACATTTTTTAGTGTTTATAGGAATATGATGAGGACTTTTGACTTTCACTTTTTTACCTCAAATTTTAAATAAAATTTGAAGATTATTCTGAACTGCTAGGTGAGCTGATGTTTTAGTTTATACTTCAATAATATTTTTGTTATATTTTGTATTATTACTTTTAAAAAAACATGTTGAAAATAGAGAATTTTTAACCGCACTTATGCGTGCTAGATCTATAAATATTTCACAAAAAAAAGAAATAATATGAAAAGAAGTATTTTTATTAAGAGTTTTTAATGAAGCTCCAGTACTTAAATGAGTAATAAAACAAATTTTAAAAGCTGGACATAAAAATATTTTAGTAGTAAATGATTGATCAACTGATGAATCTTTAGAAATATTAAATAAATTTTGAGATAAAATAATTGTAATTAGTCATATATTAAATAGGTGAGCATGAGCTGCTTTAAAAACTTGATTTGAATATATTAGAAAATATTGAAAAGTTAAATATATAGTAACATTTGATGCAGATGGTCAGCATGATATAAATGATTTACCAAATTTTTATAAAGCTTTTAAAAAACATCCAAAATTATGAGCTGTATTATGATCTAGATTTATAAAAAAAACAAATTCAAATGTACCTTTTTTAAGAAAAATTATTCTTTTTATGTGAAGAATATTTACTTTAATAGTTAGTCATGTTTATTTAACTGATGCACATAATGGATATAGAGTACTTAGGCTTGATACAGTTAAAAAAATAAGACTTAGTATAGATACTATGGCTTATGCTTCTGAATTTATAGAAGAGCTTAGAAAACATAAAATAAAATTTAAAGAAGTACCAGTAAATATTAAATATACTGAGTATTCAATGCATAAATGACAATCCTCAGGGAATGCATTTTATATTGCTTTGAGAATTATTTGGGGGAAGTTTTTTAGGTAAAACCTATGTCCTAACTTTCCCACTGCAGGAGGAAGGAATAACCTCTATTATTTCAAAAGCAAATGCTGAAGAAACAATTAATGAAGATATTGAAGATGATGAAATCGAGTTAAATAGTGTAGATGAAAAAGAGTCTAATAATTATTCAGTTTTGTTGTATATAATTATTTCAGTATTTTGAGTTTTGATATCTATTGTTTTATTGAAAAGAGAGAAGTTGATTTAAGAATAAATAATTTCATCAGGTTGTTTTAATCAATTTATTGGATCTAAAAAATCTCTCCAAGTAGCAATTAGTTCTCATACACTTATATAATCTTCTTCATTATTAAAAACAAATCAATTTTCTATTGTTTCTTCTAAATCTTTTACAATATCTCAAATTATAATATCTACAAAGTTATAATAATGACTAAAATTTGGTAACCCTCTTTTAAAAGAAATTTGTTCTATTTCATCAGTTATGTCGTCGATACAACTCCATTTTTTCATTATTTTACTTGATAAATAAAATAATGCATCTCAAAGTATAGAATTTTCTTCTAATAATAATGTTATTCTTTTTTTTCTTGATTCCCAACATCAAAAATCATCTATTAATATTCAATCTTTAGTTTCAGTTAATTCTATTCAAGAATATTTTTCTAATATTTTAACAACTTTTTCTTTTCTTTCTTTTATCTCTTCTACTGTTTTTTCAAAAGACACAAATAATCATCATGATTTATATGATAGATTATCTCATAAATGAAACTGATTGAATTTAGGCATAATTCATTTTTATGTTTTAATATAGTATTTATACTAATAATCTAAATATTGTCAATCTTGTTTTGTTTTTTTAGTTAAAAAAACTTAAATTTGCAATTTTTTACATATAATATATACTTAGTTATATGTAATGTTATATATAACTATATATTTATGAAAATAATGACACCTACAAATATTCAGAAAAATATTTCTGTATTATCTGATGGAAATAATATTTATACAGTGGTAAAAAATTGAGAACCAAAGAGTCTTATAATTCCATATTTTGATGGTATTGAGGATTTTATAGAAGATATTGAAATGTATGCAAATAGAGAAAAATTAGTTAAATCTTATAAAGAATCTTTGGCTAGTGGTTTATCTGATTTAGTAATATAGATATGAATAATTTTATTTTTACAAAAAAATGAAAAAAAATATACGATAAGCTGGATGACTCTAGTAAAAATAGAATAATAAATAAATTAAAATTTTTAAAAACTCATAAAAATATAGTTTTAATTTTAAAAAGATTAGAAAATTTTTATCCTGCTACACATAGATTAAGAATATGAAATCTTAGAGTTATTTTACAAAAGAAAGAAGATAATTATTATATTATTGATTTATGATTTAGGTGAGATGTTTATAAATAATAATACACAAAAATGAAAGTATTAACACTTTGACTTTGAGCATTTGGTTTTGCTATAAATAAGGTAATAGGGGAAAATAATCCTAATGATATTTTTTATGGATTTGAATTAAATAAGGAAATTGTAGATAGTTTGAAAGAAACTAGAAAGCATCCTTTCTTTTTTGAGGGATATAAATTACCTGAAAATATTATGGTGCTAGATAGTTATGATGATATTATAGGTGATATAGATTTATTAATTATAGCTATTCCTGCTCAGTTTATTTCTATGAGTATAGATTGATTCAAAGATAAATTAAAGCCAGGAGTTACTATTATGAATCTTGCAAAATGAATTGATGTGAAAACTAATAGACCAATTAGTGCTGTTTTAAAAGAATGATTAGAATGATTAGATTATAATTATGCTGTTTTATCATGAGGGATGATTGCTCAAGAAGTGGTAGAAGCAAAAGAGTTGTGAACTGATATATGAATAGAGGATTTTATCGTGTGAGAAAAAATTAAAAAATTAGTAGAAAATAAAAATTTAAAAGTAAAATTACAAAAAGATTATTTAAATGTAGAACTTGTTTGAAGCCTAAAAAATATCATGGCAATCATGGTAGGTTACTATGAATGAAAATGTGACTGAATGTCTACAGTTTGATTTCATTTAGTTAACTTTTATGATGAAATGAAGAATTTAATTGCTGAATATTGATGAAACAGGAATATTGATTTTTCTTATTATTCACTTGGATGAGACATTATTGCAACATGTTTCTGATGATCACGTAACAGATATTTTTGACAACTTTTATGACAAGGGAAGAGTATTGCCGAAGTATTAGAACAATTGAAGAAAGAGAATAAACATGCTGAGGGGTATGAGACTTTGAAGGCAGTTTATGAGATGGTTAAGGATAAGGAGGGGTTTGAGGTGACTAAGTTTTTGTATTGATTAGTGGAATAGTATATAAAAGTTTTGTAATTGATAAAAATATTATTATAATAAATAGTAAAAATTGCTATTTTATATAATAATTAATTATCATGTGGAAAAACAAGTTAAATAAAATATGAAATTTAATAGATAAAATAAAAAATGATATAAATTTACCAATTATATCAGATTTTTTAGAGTGGTTTTATGAAATAATAGAAATAAATTTTAATAAAAAAATACCTAGTTTAAAATTAAATAAATGAGATATTTATTTTGTTAAATTGTGACAAAATATATGAAGTGAATTAAATAAGAATAGACCATGTATAGTTATTAGGGTAGTATGTCAAAACATTTTGTGCATAAAATCTCAAATGAAAATACTTAGTAAC
>CAZGNU010000008.1:0-40312 GCA_964527325.1 uncultured Candidatus Peribacteria bacterium
TCAATACCAAACTGGTATCTGATGTCCCCATATCAATTGTCTAGAAATACACCAATCATTTAGATTAAAAGCCCAATCCTCAAATGTTTTATTAAATCTTTTAGGAATAATATTAAATTCTTTTGCTCTATATCATCTAATTACTTTTTTTATAATTGGTTTTACTTTTACAAACCATTGAGTTGAGATAATTGTTTCAATTTTTGCATGAGATCTTTCTCAATATCAAACCTTAGAAACATGATCTTCAATTTTTATTAAATTTCATTTTGATTTTAAAAGTTCAACTAAATTTTTTCTTGCAGTCATAAAATCTTGTCAAGCTAAAATTCAAGCAACGTCAGTCATATTACCGTCTTTTCAAATAACTATATTATCAAGTGGTAAGTCATGTCTTTTTGCAACAGCAAAATCATTAGCATCATGAGCTGGAGTAATTTTTACTGCACCAGAACCAAATTCCATATCAACCATTTCATCAGCAATAATAGGAATTTCTTTATTTACTATTGGTAAAATAAGTTTCTTCCCTGCTTTTAATAATTTTTTGTATCTTTTATCTTTAGGGTGTACAGCAACTGCTACATCTCAAAGAAGAGTTTCTGGTCTAGTTGTTGCAACTACTATTTCCTTATCTGATCAAGAAACAAAATATGTAATATGATACAGTTTTGCTTTTTCTTCTTTATGGATAACTTCCTGGTCTGAAACTACAGTATCCAAAACTGGATCATAGTTTACCATATATTCCCCTTTGTAAATAAGTCATTTGTTATATAAATCTACAAATGCCTTAGTTACATTCCCATTCATTGAATCCTCAAAAGTAAATTTTTCTTTTGTCCAGTCACAACTAGTTCACATTTTTCTAAACTGATTTTGAATCATTCATCAATGAACTTCATTCCAATTCCAACATTCTTTTAAAAAATCATCTCTACTAATATTATGTTTAGATTTTCATTCTAAAGCTAATTTTTCTTCTACCTTTACTTGGGTTGCAATTCAAGCATGATCAGTCCCTGGTAATAAAAGAGTTTCATCACCCTTCATTCTATGATATCTAGTCATTATATCCTCTAAAGTAAGCATAACCGAATGACCAATATGTAGCATACTAGTAACATTTGGTGGTGGCATAGGGATATAAAATTGTTCTCAAGTAGTTCCCTTTGTAGGTTTAAATTTCCCATTTTCTTCCCACTGCTTGTATAATTTTTCTTCAAAATCTTTTGGTGAGTATTTTTTTGAAAATTCGTTATTATTTGTCATTTTTTTATTTTAATATATTAAAAGATCTCCTCATAATTTGAACTAGAAAATAAGATTCTATAGATTTCGACTCGTTTATTAGTTTCATCTATATGATAAAATACCTTGTATTTTCATTTAATATTTAATTCTCTTAAATATTTATAAGCAACACATCTATATGGAAAGTTTTCTAATAAATAAATTTTTGTAAAAATATTACTTGTTATACTATTAACAATCTGTTTTGAAAAAGTAAATCTAAAAATAATATCTTGAATAAATTTTAAATCAACGTAAAAAGTATCAGATAAATCAATTTTATAATTTTCCATATTAATTAATTGTTAATGATTCTATATGTCTATCTGATCTTTTTATAAGTTCTTCAAAAGTCATAGTTCTTCAATGTTTAAAATCATTTTCTCACTCAGCTATAGCAGCATCTATTTCAGCTTCATTGTTGAAATCAACTATACAACTTGGTTTTTTAAAAGTTTTTGTTTGCATATTTATTCAAATAAAAAAATAAGCTTATTACTATTATAGTAACAAGCTTTTAAAAATCAAAATTGTTTTTTATTTTTTGAATTATCTAATTAATAGATAACCAGAATTAACAAGAGTTGAGTATTGAGCGATTTCAGGATTTTCTAAAATCATTATAAAAGAATTGTAAGCTGCTGCTTCAGCAATTCTTAACCCCATAGTTAACGCTGCCATAACGAATACACTCCATCTAAGAGATTGTGTTATTCTTGTTTTTGTAATTTTTTTCATATGAAAATTATTAAAATTTAAATTACATATATATTACAACATACTTTTTATTTATTGTCAAAAAAAGAGCATATTTTCTGCTCTTTTTTATATTTTAATTTTATTATTAATCTTTTCCCTCTTCTGTTTCATTCATTTTTGCATTAACTTCATCCCAAACCTCTTTTGGAATATTCTTTGCAATTTTTACTTTTGGATAATTTTTTGCAGCTAAGAATAATCATCTTCTAGAATTTTTAACAACAAGCTCTTCTCAAGACTCTTCATCTATTAATAATCATTTTTCTTGTAATATTTGTTCAATTAATTCTTCTTTTTCATTTTTTATTTTTCATATCCATTTTACTTTTGGATATTCACTTGAAGCTAAAAATGGTCAATATCTACCAGTTTTAACAACGACTGTACCTCAAATACCGTCTGGACATGGTTTTCATTCATATTTTTTCTTTAATGCTTCTAGTTCATTTTTTTGGTCTTCAGGTTGATCTATAAAATCACATTCTGGAAATCATGAACATCAGATAAATTTTCCTGCTTTTGAATGTCTATAAATTAAATCTTTTTTACATTTTGGACATTCTTTTCATACTTTTTCAATTACTTTTTCTGCATTAGCTCATGCATTTTCAAGATCTTTTTTTAATGTTTTTTCCCAAAAATCACTTAGCATTGTTTTATATTCTAATTTTTGATCTGAAATTTTATCAAAATCTATTTCTACGTCTTTTGTAAACTTGTACTGCATCATTTTCTCAAAGTATTTTTCTAAGAAATCAGTAACAGTAAAAGCTATTTCAGTTGGTTTTAAGTACCTTTTTTCAAATTTTTCTATATATCCTCTATCAATAATAGTAGAAATTGTAGGAGCATAAGTAGAAGGTCTACCAATTCATTCTGACTCTAATTTTTTAACTAATGATGCTTCAGTATATCTTGCTGGTGGTCTTGAAAATAATTGATTTGCTTCAAGAGGATTACCAGGAAGAGTTTCTCAAATTTCAATTTTAGGTAAAAGTGAATCCTCTTCTTCCTCTTCATTTTCATCATCTGTTCATTCAATATATAGTTTCATAAATCAATCAAATTTTATTACTTCTCATTTTGTAATCCATGATTGTTTAGATGCAGTAGTTGGAGAAAAAGTAAATGTTGTTACTTCTACAACCGCTTCAGCCATTTGAGAAGCTAAAGTTCTTTTCCAAATAAGAGTATATAGTTTTAATTGTTGTGGATCAAGTACTGAAGATAAGCTTTGTGGTGTTCTTGATAAATCAGTTGGTCTAATTGCTTCATGTGCTTCTTGAGCTCAAGATGATTTTGTAACAAAACTTCTAGATTTATAATAATCTTTTCAAAATTCTGATACTATTTGATTTTTAGCTTCGCCCATTGCTTGCTTTGAAAGATTTACACTATCAGTTCTCATATATGTAATCAAACCTTGTCTTTCTCAGTTTCATAAATCCATTCATTCATAAAGTTTTTGTGCAACCATCATTGTATGTTTTACTCAAAAACCAATTTTTCTAGCTGCTTCTTGTTGAAGCGTAGAAGTAGTAAATGGAGCTCATGGTTTTCTTTTTGAATCTTTTTTAACGCTATCAACTAATTTAAATTCAATATCAGAATCTCAAGTTAATAAAGTATTACCTTTTTTATTTTTAGACTCTTTTAATTTAGTTATATCATTATACAATGTAGCTAAAACTTTTTCTACATCTTCTTTAGATAAAAGTTTTTTTACTTTTCAATCAATTTTTGAAAGAGTAGTTTTTAATTTAGTTTTTCATTTATGAGTAAGAATAACAGAAATTTTCCAAGATTCTACTGGTTTAAAATCCATTATACTCCTTTCTTTTTCTACTATTAATTTTACAGCAACTGATTGTACTCTACCTGCTGATAATCATTTTCTAATTTTTTTCCATAAAACCGGACTAACCTTGTATCAAACAAGTCTATCCAAAAGCCTTCTAGCTTGTTGAGCATCAACTAATCACATATCAATAGTTCTAGGATTACTAACTGCATCCGTTATTGCTTTTTTTGTAATTTCATGAAATACTATCCTCTTTGTAGTTGCTGGATCAATTTTTAAAGTATGACATAAATGCCAACCAATAGCTTCTCATTCGCGATCCTCATCCGTCGCTATCCAAACTTCGTTTGAATTTTTAGCAAGATTTTTTAAACTTGTTACAGTTTTTTTCTTATCATCATTGATAGTATAATCAGCTGCAAAGCCTTTTTCTATATCTATTCAAAGAGATTTAACTGGAAGATCTCTAATATGCCCCATCGAAGCCACAACTTTATAATCAGGTCACAAGAATTTTTCAATGGTTTTTCCTTTCGCAGGTGATTCCACAATCACTAAATTTTTTGCCATACTTTTATTGTATTATTAAAATTAACTGTATTTATTTATATAGTTATTGGAAAATAAGTCAAAAATAAAAAAATGTGAAAATTATTCCCACAAATTTTTATATTTAAATATTGATAAAATAAATACTTCATCTGCTTTTGTTTCATAAACAATTTTATACTTATAAGTAGACTCTACTATCATTCTAGTATTGTTACCTATACCTTTTCAAGATAATGGAAACATTTTTAAAATATCAACAGTTGTTTTTATTTGATTAATTGTTTTTGCTGCATAAAAAATATTATCGTCAGAAATATAACTAAAAATTTCTTTAATATTCTTTTTAGCCTCTGTTGTATAAAATATTTTATGCATTTACTTTATTCTTAGAAAATAATTCTTTATTTACCATAGAATAAAATTCTTCTTCTGTATAAAATCTCCCATTTTCAATATCATCTAATCATCTTTTCACACTTTCAATTTCCTCAAAAGTAAAACCTTCTTTTTTAAATGCTTCTACGTCTATTTTTGTCATAAATATTTTATTCGAAAATTAATGTAAATTTATTATATTGATATAATTTGTTATTGCAAATTTATTATACACTTTTTATATCCTTACAGAAAATAGTTTTATTTTTTCTCTAATGTTTCAGCTACTAATCATGCAACAAACATTGCTATTAATTCAGAATTTATACTTGAACCTTTAGAATTATTTATTTGATTTTTTTTATTTAATTGAAATTTTTCTATAGATTCAACTCACAACACAGATGTAGGATATGATTTTTTCATAATTTTATTATTAAATTTTATTCAATTTAAATATAAATATTTTTAAGAAAAATCAAATTTAAATATTTGTAAAAATAAAAAAAGTAATTACAAATCTATGAGCTGAAGTTAAGCCTTGAAAATGAACTCATTATAAAGTAAGATTAAACTGAAAAAAATGCAATAAAAAAAGTAATTTAATATTTTCAAATTACTTTTTTATTTATAACTACATTTTTTTTCTTCAAAATCTATCTGCCCAAGCTCATGATGGAATTTCAAAAATAAAAGATACTATTCAAGATAAAATAGTTATTATTAACGCTGTATGAAAAGAAAAAGTTAAATAACTTGTAAAGAAAAATACCCAAATTGATGTAGTAAAAATACAAGCCTGTAAAAAACTGATTATATAGAACAATTTAATGTTTCTTTTTAGAGTTTTCATAATTTAAGTTTATTGAAAATAATTTTTTATTTATTTCAGTTATTATTTCTTCCAAGAATAATATATAATCCAAATTCAAATGAAAGACGACAAAAATATTCAAATAAATACTTTTTCCTGAACATAGTATGCTACTATTGAGAAAATTATTAATATAAAAAATTCTGTAAAACATAGTATCATTTCTTTTGCAGTTGAAAATAATATTGGTGAAGTTTTTTTAGATTTTTTTTGAATAAGTGTTTTAAAACTATTATCAAATAAATTTTGAGTAATTTTTGAATATGTTTGGTTAATAAATAATAAGAATGTATGGAAATTAAAAAATAAGAAAAATATTGAAGTAAGAGATTTTAGTAATACTGAATCAAAAAATGACTCTTTTTCAAAAAAATCAATTTTTTTAGCAAACAAAAATGTTATTACTAATTCTATAAGAATAGAAATAGTAATAATATAGGAAACAACCTTGATATCTCATACAAAAATATAAATAAACAGTGATATAAATATATGCTCAATTATAATAAAAGTTTGCATCGAAAAAGGTAAAATATTTTCTCTAAATCAATTACTAAAAAGATATTTATAAATTTCTACAAAACTACTTTCCACTTCTAATTTCTTTTTTTCAAGAATAAAAATATATGGAAGTATTGCTAAAATAAACGAAATTAAAATTATAAACAATAAAATATATTTATGATCTGTTAATAATTGACCTATAATAAATACAGCTAAAGCACTACTAAGAGCTTTAATTATTGTGATTAAACTATTTACCCTTCATTTATGCCTATTTTTTATATATTTTGCATTAATTGCATTAGGAATTGGATGAAAAATTGCTCAATTAAATGAAAAAAAAATAAAAATAAAAAATAAATAATTATTAGAAAATTGATTAAAAACTAATAAAAATACTATTCATAGTATAAGAAAAATATTTGATATAATAATAGTTTTTACTAAGTTTAATTTTGATATAAAAATAGGACTTAATGGTGACAAAAGTCACATTAATCAAAATTTAAATCCAAAAAATAGTAAAATTAAATAAATTGGAAAACCTATTTGATAAAACAAAACAGCAGAAAAAATAGAAGTTATACTTTTCCCAAAAGTATTAAAAAAATTATGCAAATATATAGCAACATAATTTTTATTTACAAAATAGTCATTTAAATTCATAACAAATTCTTATTCAATATAATTTATTTCTTCCTCTCCTCTACAATATTAATAAAAGCCTCTAATCTTGTCATCATTCAATTTATTCCAGTATGTTCATCATAGCTAATCTCAACAAAAGGTAAATTAAAATATTTTTCTTTTTTTAGAACATAGCTAATATTATCTCAAGGTGCACACATTAGTGGTTTTATATATATTATTCATTCTATATCCTCTTCTAAACCTTTAACTATTTGAGCAAGTGTAATATTTTCAACTACAAATCTATCTCTTGTTTTCATTAAATTATATGTATTTGAAAAAACTTTTTGCAATAATTTTTTTGCTTTTTTCATTGCTTTACTAAATTTTACTAAATATGCAGAAGTAAAAGGTTTAAATGGTTGAACAATTTCTATACCATGTTTTGCTAAAAAAACATCTATTTCAAATAAAGTAAATTCCATTATAAACAAAGAAAAATCTCCAGTTAATAAAATTTTATGTTTAGATTTTTCCCTTACTTTCATCTTATCAAAAATACTTTTGAATTCTTTAAATACATTTTTTGAATTTTTATATCAATCTACTTCAATCAATTTTTTATTATATTCTTCATAAACAAGTTTTGTTTTTTTAGGATCTTTCGTTAATGGTAAATAACTTAAAAGAATATTATACATTTTATGCGCTAAATAAGATCTATAATTTGCAAGAGGAAATTTTAAAAGAAAGTTAAATAAATTAACTTCTGGAAGTGCATTTCTAAGTTGTTTATAGGAATAATAAAAAAATACAAAATCAACACACAAATTTGGTGATTCAATTGGATAATATTTTACTTTTTTATCAATCCATTTTTCTGGGTTTCCTAAAACAAAAGGATAATGACATGTTTGAATTCCAAGACCAATTATTTTTTCTACCTTTTCTTCAACTATAAGCTGTTCTCCATGAGCTACCATCACCTTTAAAGGTAAACACCAATTACCATATACTTTTTTTCAATATTTTTCTTTTATATCCTTTCTATGTAGATTTATATAAACAATTTCATATTTTGATTTATCTATCATAGTGGATACTCAAACATCAAATCAAACAATTGGTCAAATTGAGATTTTTTCTTTTATTGCTGACATACTTTTCAAGTTTTTATTAATTTATTATTTATCTTAAATGTAATGACTTTTGATCCACATTTTGTTGCACATTCAAAACATTTACCTGTTTTTACAAATTCAAAATCATTAATTTCAGGTATTGATCTATTATTAGAAATATTTTTTAATTTTCAAAAAATTGCGGCTCATATTGCACCAAGTACTTTATTATACTTTGAAGTAATTAAGTCTTTTTCATTTTTAATTAAATTTTCTTCTAATAGCTTTAATTTAAATTCTTCTAATAAAAGTTTATTTTCTGATGCTCATCATTCAAAAAGAAATTTTCATACTAACTGCTTTCATCTACACATTTGTGAAAAATAATTATTTATCATTCACTTGTGAACTCATCTAATTATTTTATTAATTGGTATACCTGATTGTTGAGCATGTATCATATCTGTTTCAGCAAATACTGTACATTTACTAGCTATTTCATATGATTCATCTGTTTCTAATCATTTTTTGTAAAATTCTTCTATTCACATACTAAGTCTTGATGCTTGTTGATCTATAAAAGAACCTGTCCCTGCTGCACAAACATTATTCATTTCAAAATCAACTAAATCACCAGTTATATTAATTAATTTACTATCTTGTCACCCGATTTCAAAAATAGTATTTACTTCAGGGTGAAAAATACTAACGGCTTTTCTATGAGCTGTAATTTCATCTACATCATAATCAGCAGATAATAAAGCACTCAAAAATTTTCTACCACTTCCTGTAATTCATACTGAATTAAATTCTTTTGTTTTAATTTTTTTGAGTAATTTTTTTGTTGCAGTTAATAAATCTCAATGTGTTCTAAAGTAATCATTTTCAATAATCTGAAAATCATCATCAACAACTGCATATTTTATACTTACACTTCAAATATCTATTCCTAGGTACATATTTTTTAAATAATTAGTTAAATATTATTTTTTTATTTCTTTTCTCTCTTCCATAATATTAATAAAAGCTTCTAAGCGTGTCATCATTCAATTTATTCAAGTATGTTCATCATAACTAATTTCAACAAAAGGTAAATTAAAATATTTTTCCTTTTTTAGAACATAGCTAATATTGTCTCATGGTGAACACATTAATGGTTTGATATAAATTACTCCTTCAATATCTTCCTCTAAACCTTTAACAATTTGAGCAAGTGTAATATTCTCAACTACAAATCTATCTCTTGTTTTCATGATATTGTATGTATTTGAAAAAACTTTTTTAAGAAGCTCCCTAGTTTTTTTCATTGCTGAGCTAAATTTAACCAAATAAATTGAAGTAAGTGGCTTAAAGGGTTGAACAATTTCTATTCCATGTTTTGCTAGAAATATATCAATTTCAAATAAAGAAAATTCTACTATAAACAAAGCAAAATCTCAAGATAATAAAATCTTGTGTTTTGGCTTATCTCTAATTTTCATATCATCAAAAATATTTTTAAATTCTCTAAATATTTTTTTTGATTTTTTATATCAATCTACTTCAATTAACTTTTTATGATAGTGTTTATAAACCAATTTTGCTTTTTTAGGATCTTTAGTTAACGGTAAATATTTTAAAAGTATATTGTACATCCTATAAGCCAAATAAGCCCTATAATTTGCAAGAGGAAATTTAAAAATAAATATAAATATATTAAACCAAGAAAAAGCATTTTTAAGCTGCTTATAGGCATAATAAAAAAATGTAAAATCAACACAAAGATTTGGTGACTCAATTGGAAAATATTCAAATTTTTTATCAATCCATTTTTCTGGGTTACCTAATATAAAAGGGTAATGGCAGGCCTGTATACCTATTCAAAATATTTTTTCTACATTTTTTTCATATACAAGCTCTTCCTCATATGCAATTACCATTTTTAAAGGAGTACACCATTCTCAGTATACTTTTTTTCAATATTTTTCTTTTATATCTTTTCTGTGAACATTAATAGATATTATTTCATATTTTGATTTATCTAAATAAGTTGAAATATATGCCTCAAATCATATAACTGGCCAAATAGATATTTTTTGTTTTACTGGTTGCATGTTTTTCTTGTTTTTATTAATTTTGAATATTATTTTTATAATCGTATACTAAGAATTTGCAAATTCAATAATATTTATTAACTCAATTTCTGTAATTTCCGTAATTTAGAAAATTCTTAGTTTAAGTTTAGTAATTTTCTGAAACTTCAATCTTCAACTATTTTTCAATTCTTAAAAACAATTATCCTGTCAATGTTTTTAATTGTTGATAATCTATGAGCAATTACAAAGGCTGTTTTTCATTTAAATATGTTACTCATTGCTTGCTGAATTATTTTTTCAGATCTAGTATCAAGAGCTGACGTTGCTTCATCAAATATAATTATATCAGATTCACGTGCTAATGCTCTAGCTATTCAAATTCTTTGTTTTTCTCATCCTGATAATTTAACTCCCCTTTCTCAAATAACTGTTTCTTCCTTATTTGGTAATTTGTTTACAAAATCGTCTGAATACGACATTTTTAAAACTTTTTTAACAAGTTTATTTTTTTCTTTTTTTGTTAATTTTCTATCAAGTAAAATATTGTCTCTTATTGAAATATTAAATAAGTCTGTATCTTGTAAAACTACTGATGTTTTCTTTAATATTTCACCAGTTTTTAGATTTTTTATATTTATATCATTAAAAAATATTCATCATTTACTAGTTAATACTTGTTTCATTATTAATTTTACAAAGGTTGATTTTCCTGAACCTGACTTTCATACTAATGCAACTTTTTCTCATGCATTAATTTTAAAATTAACATTTTTTAATACATAATCATTTCAATATGAAAATGATAATTTGTTAAAATTAATTGTTTTAAGTTTTTTTGGGAATTTTTTATAAGGTTTAAAATCATTTTTTTCAGATTTAATATCCAAAACCTCTGTTAATAACATAAAACCGCTTTTGTGTTCTAAGTAATCATCTTGTAAATCTCAAAAAACTTCTATAGCATCCCGAGTATATCATATATACATTATAACCATAACAAATACTCAAAGATTTATATATGAATTAATGAATAAATACAAAGAAAATGGAGCTATTAATAAATAACCTAATGAACCTTAAAAATTAAAATATACCCATTTTTTATATATAGCATTTATTAAATTTATTACTTTTCACATATGCTCATTCTCTACTATTTTTGATTTTATTTCTATAAATTTCTTAAGATTAAAAAATTTAACAACAAAAATAGAAGATGCAAATTCATATCATTTTCAAACTACTTTTTCATAATAAAGATTAACAATATCTGTTAAATGTCATATTTTTCCTGATTTGAAATAAATCAGAAGAAAGAAGAAAAAAGCATATAAAATAAAAGTAAGTGATATATACCAAGGAGCCGTAAAAGCCAAAACTGATATAATCATCAAAAGTCTTCATGTTTGTTGTAAAATATTAGCAAAAAACATATTTACAAGTGACCTAAAAGCTTCCCTTGCTTTTAATATCCTCTGCATTTTGTTTCAAGTTCACTGATTTTCATGCCAACTAAGAGATAAATCTAAATTATGCATAGTAGAAAAAATTGTTAATTTTCTTTTTAATTCATCTCTAAAAAAAGTTTCATATTTTCTATAAAATGCCAAAATATTTCAAATAGAAAATACAATAAATATTCAGAATAAATAAGTATATGCCTTGTTTTTATCTAGTTCAAATTCAGGAGAACTAACAAAATTTATCAAAAAACTAACAAAGAAAGGAACAGTCAAAAATAATCAAGCTGAAACTATTCTATTAAATGTTAACAAGAAAAACCTTTTTTTAAAAGGTTTTATAAAAAACCACATCCATTTAAAAACAGATTTCGATTTATACGGTAATTCTTTTCTTTTATATATTGATACGTCTAGCATAGTTAATTTTTATATTTTATTAATATTAAATAATTCTTTTTTTCATAAAAATCATCTTAAAAAAAACTCTTTTTTTATTAAATCATTTTTTGGATATACAAATAACAATCAGCCTCAAATAGGATAACGAAAATTTTTTAATTTTTTATTAGTTACAAATTCTTTAAAAAAATACAAATTTTCATCCTGAGAATTTCTTCTTAGATAATTTTTTACTATATCTAAAGAAAATAATCACCCCTCTCTAAGATAAAAAGATATTCAACCTATTTCATTTGATTCTCAATAAATAACAGATAAATTATAGTTATTAAAAGCAAATTTTTTAGATTCATCTAAAAGTTTTTTTCAAATACCTAAGGAACGATAATTTGAATCAACTGTAAATCTTTTTATATGTACAGGCTTATAATTTCAATACGCTATTGATTTATGCATTTTATCCTCTAAAACAACTATTCAAACTATTTTTTTATTATTATAAGCAAGAAAAACTTTAAAATATTCATGTTCTTCTTTTAAATCCTCTAAGAAATTTTCATACATTTTACTATCATAATAAGCTTTATCAAATAGTATTTTTAATTCAGATAAAATATCATTTGAAACCTCCTTTAATCAAAAATGTTTTATTGTTATCTTCATATTATTTTTTATTAAAAATATAAATCAAAAGTAAAATTATAAATCAATATAATAAAATTAAAGTATGGAAACTAATTATATCTTTAAAAAAATATAAAATTAAAATAATTGGTAAAATAAAGCTTCTACCCAAATTTCCTACCCATACCAGAACATATCCTCAATCATACTCAGAAAAACTAGTTTTTATAATCTTTTGTGCCTTTGAAGTTATTCATATTTCAACTCAAATTCAAAATAATGTATATAAAACAAGAAGAATTGAAAGATAAGTATTATCTAAAAAAGCAAAAAATAAAAAAACTATCAGTAATAATAAAATTGAATAATTTAATATATTTTTTATATTTAAATCCTCTAATTTTCAAATTGTATAATGAAAAAATATAGATAATATTTGAACAAAAACTAAAATAAATCATAACTCCATTATTGTCGCTCAATAATATACAACTAATAAAGGTATTATTCAACTTATCAATTCAGCAATTAAAGAAATAAATAAATAAATAAATAAATAATTAGTAATATGAATATGCTCTTTAAATATTTTTATTTTATTTTTAATATTAAAAAATCGTTCAATAAATTTACTATTTCATCTTCATAAATTTTGGATTGAAATATTTTTAAGTGGCATATATGAAAATAATATTCATATTGAGCCAATCAGTAAGGTAATTAATGGTTCGAAATATAATCAAATTCAAGATATAAAAAATCAAAATATTATTGCTACTGATTTTGCATTTTTTGTTAAAGCAACATTAGATCAAAGTTTTCAATGATCAACAGATAATCTTTGAATATTATTTCTTAGTGGCCAGTATAAAACTTCACTTAAACAACTTAATAAAATTGTAATAGAAAAAAATAAAATACTTTTTGTTGCAAACAAAAATGATATTAGAAATAATGATTGGACTAATATAGATAAAAATGCCTGATTATTAAATTTTAATTTTGAAAAATATTTTCTTGAAAAATATAATAATATATGACTAGAAAAAAGTCTGTAAAAAAATAACCCCATTATAATTGCTAGTAAAGGAATCCCATTAAGTAATAAATATACCCATCACAATTTTCAAAATTAGTAAAAAAACTCTCTTATAAATGTATGACATATGAATAATCTTTGGTTTTTGTTATTTTTTTGAAACATATTTATAAAAATTTGGTTTTAACTAAATTTACACAAATCATATTGATTAATAACTATAAGTAAATAAAATATTTGTAACTTTAATTATAAATATATTAATAAAGAAAATCAATGAATATAAGTAATCTAATTTATATTTGGTGTTTTTGTTATCTTTTACCTGTAATAATTGGTATAACCTTAAAAAAATATTAAAAAGTAAATATAATTTAATAAATATTTATATCCATATTCTTCTTATTATTTCAAGCACATTAAGCTTGTTAACAATATTTTACTTGAATATAAAAATAACCTTTTTACAAATAAATATTTTCTTTTATATATTTCTATTCGCTATAGTTATTTCATATTTATTAATAAAGAATATCTGATTATTATATAGTGCTTCAGCTATTATACAAGAGAATACTATGTTATTTTTAGCTCTAATATTATTTAATTCAATACCATTATATATTATTATTTTAATGATTGTTCCATTTTTTGTATATGCTCACGATCTTGAAAGTAAAAATTATTTATCAAAAATCATAATAACTTCAATATGGTGAATAATAACAATTCTTTTATTTTATAAAACAAATAATATTTTGTTGAATTATTCATTACATATAATTATTTGATCTGTTTTAATTAAATATAATATTCTTTATAGCGGTGCAAATATTTGAAAAAAAATTCAAGATTATAACTAAATGTACAATTTTTAAGAAACAAAAAAAGTAATTTGATATATCAAATTACTTTTTTAAAATATTTTTTATAATTTTATAACATTTTTTACTAAATTTTTATTATCTTGTGGAAATTTATAGTTTTCCATGTATCTGGCAATTGTATAAAAAATTGACCAAGCATTTAATTCTTCGTAGAAGAAAGAATTTCAATTGTTTTGTAGTGGGTTAAATTCTTTTAAGATTGATGACATGTGATTATCTCTGATAATTACTGGTGTAACTCATCATTCTATATACTTATTTAGATTTTCAATTTCATCATCACAAACTAAGAAATCAAATCCAGCAATTAGTGAAGAATCAATGTCTCAAGTTATAACTATATTCTTATCTGTTTTTTCTGTTAAAGCTCATTCTATATAAACTACAAAACCTGCAGGAATTGTTTTTAATCATTCTACTAATTCATGAGTTAATGATTCACTAGATAATCTAATTAATCATAAAGGTTTATATTTTAACAATAAACCAAGCTCTTTTTTTAACTTTGTGCTATTTTCCTTTTTTTCTTTAAAAACTGTAGTTGCGTTCATAAGAAACTTGTAAATATTAAACTTATTGATAATATTGTATCATATAATTATTATAAATTACAAATAAAAATGAAAGATTTTTGGAAAAAACAAATAAAAAAGACAAAATGACCTATAGTATTACTTGCTCCAATGGATTGATACTGAGATAGTGCTTACAGACAATCAATGAAAAGAATTGCTCCTAATATAATATGTATATCAGAGTTTTATAGTGCTGATTGATTAGTACATTCAAAATTTTTGAAAGATAGTGTTTTACCTCACAACAAAAGTGAAGATCCATTAATTATTCAAATATTTTGAAAAAATCCTGAAATGTTTGCAAAAGCAGCCAAAATTATAAGTGATCCAAAGTATAATATAGCTGGAATTGATATAAATATGTGATGTCCAGCAAAAAAAGTTGTAAAAAGCTGACATGGGAGTTGATTATTAATAAATGTAGAAACAGCATTTGAAATTGTAAGAACTATAAATAAAGCAACAAGTCTACCAATATCAGTAAAAACAAGATTAGGTTTTGAATGAGATGAAGATTTAATTGATTTTTGTTTAGGTTTAGAAAAAGCCTGAGCTAGTATGATAACTGTTCATGGGAGAACTACAAAGCAAGCATATACTTGATATGCAGACTTAGAACCTATATATGAATTAAAAAAGAAATTAAAAATCCCAGTTATATGAAACTGAGATATAATGAATTATGATGACTGAATAAAAAAAGTAAAAAATCTTGATTGATTTATGATTTGAAGATGAAGTTTTGGTAATCCATGGTGCTTTTTACCTTGAGAACAAAACCCAACACTTGAAGAAATACTAGACCAAATGGAATTTCATGCAAGTAAATTAGTAGAAACAAAATGAGAGCACAAATGAAGCCTAGAAATCAGAAAACATCTTGTACAATACCTAAAAAGCTTCCCGTGAGCAAAAGCTTATAGAAAAAGACTAGTAACAACTGAAAGTATAGAAAATACTAGAATTGTTATTAATGAAATTAGAGAAGAGTTTAAAGATGATTTATGTAAGAGACCTGGATTGAGGGAAATAAGTTAAAAACCCCTCCCTTAATCCCTCCCCTACCAGGAGAGGGAGATAGCTACAATTTATTAATTATGAAGCTATTTCTTCCTCCTGTAGGGGGAAGGTTAGGATGGGGGTTTTAAACAGCTTCAGGAGCATAAGCATTCCTCTCAACTTCTAAAAATTTTTGATTATTTTTGTTAAACATTAATTCTATATTTCATATCGGTCAGTTTCTATTTTTTCTCATGAATATATCAGTAACTCATTTTTTTTCTGTAAATTCATCATAGTACTCTTCCCTATAGATCATCAAAATCATATCAGCATCTTGCTCGATTGACCCAGACTCTCTTAGATCTGACATTATTGGTCTTTTATCTGGTCTTTGCTCTACAGCTCTTGATAATTGAGATAATGCTATAATTGGAACATCTAATTCTCTTGCAAGTGACTTAATTCATCTAGAAATTTCAGATATTTCTTGTACTCTGTTAAGAGAATTTCAATTACTCATTAGTTGTATATAATCAATAACTATCAAATCAAGTCATGACTCAATTTTTAATCTTCTACACTTAGATTTTAAATCAACTAAATTTCATCCTGCTGTATCATCTATATAAATATTCGCGTTAGACAACCTTTCCATTGCTTCTCAAATTTTTGCAAATTCGCTATCTTCAAGTTCTCATTTTGCAAGTTTCCAACTATCAATTTCCATAGCAGAAGCTATCATTCTATCTGTTAATTGTTCCTTACTCATTTCTAGAGAAAATATTGCGACATTTTTTCAATTAAATCAAACGTTTTGAGCTATATTTAGTGCAAATGCTGTTTTTCACATTGAAGGTCTAGCAGCTATAACTACTACATCTCATCATTTTAAACCACCTGACTTATTATCAAAATTTTTAAATCCTAATTGTAATCTATGAGATTTTATAAGTTCAGGATTTTCATGTATTTCTGCAAATTCCTCATATCTTTGAGTTAAAATATCTTGTATATGAGTAAGTTTATTTTTAATAAAAACTTGCGTAACATTAAAAACAGATTTTTCAGTTTTTTCAAGTAATTCATTTATTTGCTTATCTTCATCATATCAATAAGAAATAATTTCATTTCAACATTTTAATAATCATCTCAAAACTGACTTATTTTTTACAATTTGAGCATATTCAAAAATATTAGCTGTAGTTGGCACAATTTCAGTTAATTCGGTTAAATATGTTATTCACCCAATTTTATCAAGAATTTTTTTATCATCCAGTTTTTCTTTAACAGTAATTAAATCAATTGGTTTATTTTGCTTATAAAGTTCATAAATAATTTCAAATATTGATGAATTTACATCACTATAAAAATCATCTACTTTCAACATATCTCAAATAGTAAGAAAACAATCCTTATCAATCAAAATACTTCAAATAACAGATTGTTCAGCTTCTAATGAATGTGGAGGAACTTTTAGCATTGTAAATATAATTAATTTTAAACTTAAAATAGAGTAATAAAAAAAACATAAAAGTAAATTAAAATAGTATACTTTTATGTTAATAAGTAATAGTGTTGAAAACTTGTGAATTGTAATTGTGAAAAAATGTATATAAGTTATATACAAGGGACTAAAGTCACCTTGTTACATATTAGCAAGGTGACTTTAGTCCCTTGTGTATTTTACTTATTGCTTGATTTCTTCTTATTTCTTAACTTTTCATACTTATCCTTAGCTTTAGTATTATACGGCTGTAAGTCTAATATTCTTTTATATACATCTCTTGCTTCATCTTTCTTTCATAGAACCTTCAAACTTTTAGCTTTTATAAATAATTTATCAACATCACGTGGTTTTCAAACAAGAAAAAGATTAACATATTTTAAGGCCTTTTTATGATGTTTCATAGTAAAAGCAAGTTCTGAAAGTAAGTCTATAACCTCATCATCAGCCTTTTTCTTATTATGTATTTTTTCATACATTTTTAATGAATCTTTTAATTTATTTTGCATAGCATAAATATAACCTAATTTTTTCATTACTTCAATATCTGCTTTTAAAATTTCTAATAAATCTTTATAAATATATTCAGCATTTATATAGTTTTGTTCTTTTTCATAAATAGAAGCAAGCTCTATATTTAAATCTCTATTATATTTATCTAAACTTAATCACTCTACAATTAAACTCCTTGCAGTATCAAAATATCATTTTATAGAATTAACCCTTACTCTTTTTAATATTTTATTAACTTTGTCTTTGTCTATATCTGAAATTTTTACATTACTTTTTTTCTTTGAATCAGTTTCTCAATTATTACAGTTAAACTTTACTTTTTGTTCTAATATTTTTTTTGATTTTTTCTTTGATGGTTTAGTAATATTTTTTACAATTAGCTTAGACGGAAGTAATTTTATTCATAAATAATATAAAATATACAAAAAAGAAGACACTAAAATTAATATCTCTATTTTTATAAAAATTAAATTTTGCATAAAGACTGATTTAAAAAAATTAAATTCATTAAAATGATTTTATTTTTTTTTAAATAATAATCAACTTAAAATACTTCATATTTTCATCAGATTCACTTTTTTATTAAATTATTAATTTCCATCATACTTAATTTAAAATTAATAGTTGTGATATCTAAACCAATTTTAACTATTAATTCATCAACTGTCATACTTTCTAAAATAAGAATATTATATATTTCTTCTTCTATTTTATCTGCAAATTTTATTTTATTTTCAGTTTTTTTGTTTTTTGTATTTCCAATATTATATTCGACCAAAATATCCTCTGAACAAGTTATTAATTTTGCTACACCATTTCTAATAAGTTTGTTACATCATATACTGTTAGGTTTATTTATATCACCAGGTATAGCAAATAAATCTTTTCACAAATCAAGAGATAAGCTTGACGTTATAATAGTTCATGATTTTTCCTGAGCTTCAACAATAAGTACTCAAGTTGATAATCATGCTACGATTTCGTTTCTCACAGGAAAATTGTACGGATTACCAGGTTCTCAAACAGGAAAAATTGAAATCACTCATCATCATTTTAAAGCTATTTCATCATATAGCTTCTTATTTCATACAGGATAATCTTCATCTATTCATGTTCACAAAACAGAAATTGTTTTATTTCAACTGTTTAATGCTACTGTATGTCAAGCTGTATCACATCAAGCGGCTCCTCAAGAAACTATTACAAAATAATTTGAGACTGGTCATACAATTTTATCTATACAGTTTCTTCAATAACTAGTAATTTTCCTAGATCAAACAACACCAATTTTAGGTGAATTATCAATATTTCATCTTAAATAAAATAAATATGGAACATTAAAAATATTTTTCAAAGAATCTGGGTATTCTTTATCATTAATTGTTACTATTTTTACATTTCTAGTATTTAATTTTTTTTCTAGATCAAACAGTTTATATTTATTTTTATTATTTAAAACAAATTCTGCTTGCTTTTTATTTAATCAAATATCTTTTAAATTATCATATGATAATTTTTCATAATATTCTTTATAATTAGAATCATCCTTAAAAGCCAAGTGTAACTTTTTGTGCCCCAATCAAATTTTATGCAACATTGCTAGATATAATTTTTTATCCATAAAAAAATACTTATGATTTAATATATACATACTATACACATAAATATTTTTTGCAAGTTTTTATTTTATTTTCTATAATTTATTGATTAATTAGCAAATTCTAAAAATCAAATTTTTTGAGCTCTATTCTTCACTTTTTCTAAACTTCCTTTTCTGATTTTTGTTTTAGCATAAGCTAAATCATAATCTTTTTGAAGTCACACCAAAAATTCCGGAGAAATACTTAATGCTTCTGAAATTAATAAAGCCCATCTAGCAGTTAAATTTCTTTTAGAGTTAAGTAATTCAGATAATTCAGAAACTGATTTTCAAATAGTATTTGCAAAATCTTTTCATGTAATTCATCTAAATTCTAATTCTTCCCTAAGAATTTCTCACGGATGTTGAATAAAATCTGTATTTTTCATAATATTAATTATAATGGTTGTTAAAATCAGTAACTTCAATAATTTTTATTTCATTTCAGGTTATATTAAATATAATTCTATATCATTTATTAACTCTAATAGAAAAATCTCAATCTTTATAATTATTTAATTTTTCAAAATTTAAACTTCTTAAGTTTTTTAAATCATTAATATTAAAAATATTTTTTAAGATATTAATTTTCTGAATAAACTTAATAATTATTTCTTTAGAAAAATCCTTACTTTTTCAAGTTTCATATATTTTTTTTAACTTTCTATCCTTAAAAATTACCTCCATTATTCACTACTTTAGTAAATATATAAATATTTTATCATTTTTTTAATAAAATGCAAATTTTTTATTTTTATAATTCAATATTCTCTTTTGTAATATTTTTTTCTTCAACAACAACTTTATCTCATTTATTCCTAAAATATTCATCTTCTCTATATAGTCTTAAGTAAAACAAATATGTAAATACTATTATAAATACTGTTCAAATTGATTGCAATGTAATACTAAATAAATTTTTGAATATATCGTAAAAAATTGATTTATTTTCAAAATATTGAGTAATATTATCAATAATATTTTCTGGATTACCTCATGATATTAGTTCAGATATTCATGAAGACAAAACAGATCATCATAAAGATAAACCAAAAATAAACATTCAAATAGCTGATTCAATCATTGAAGTTCAAAAACCAATTATCATTCAAATAAACAATATATTTCAAAAAATTCTCCACCAATCTCTATTTGTAATACCAATAGAATTATCAAAGTTTTCTTTTTCAAATGAATCATTATCAACTGCTGAGTACAAAGCAAATGTAGCTTTTGTTCACCTATAAATAACAAATACTATTCAAGTAATTAATGAAACTATCATAATTCAACCTCAAATATAAGACATACTGTCATTATTATTAAATAATCAGATATTTAATAATATTCATCAGACAATAAACACTAGTGCTGGGATTAAATATACATAAACAAACATATACCAATAAGTTTTCATAGATGAGAAAAATCTAGAAAATCAATACATAACACTTTCATTAATATCAATTTTTTCTCATTCTACAGTTTTCTTAATCGACTTCAATGTTGTTAAAATAATAACTATATATAGTAACAAATACAAAAGAAAAACAAATATTCAAACAGTTATCATACTAACTACAGCTGGATCACTTAAAAACAATCAAATATTAAAATTTTCAATATTATTAATATCCCCTATTTTTGTAAGAAAAAAAGTTCATATTAAAACAGTAAAAATCACAAATGCAAGCATATGATAAACAAAAACAGGTATAAATAATCACACAAAGTTATTCTTCACCAACTTAAAAGACTGATCAAACCTATCAAAAAATTGTTCTTTTATTTTCATAATATATATAGTTAAAATTGACTTATTAAACAATATTAATAATATAAAATTACAGCCTTAAATCAAATTTATATTTTTAATTGTTAGTCTTATGTTAAATTTTATAAAAGAGTGTAATAAAGCAAGTGGAAGATGGAATAGAAAAAAATTCTGGTTATATCCATTATGATTATGATTATTAATTATTATAGTAGTTTGATTATTAGGATATTTACTATGAATGATATTATGAGAAACAGGATGACAAATAGCTTTTGGTATTTGATGAATAGCTTACTTATATCTAATTTATGTTAGTATTACTGCATATATTAAAAGACTTCATGATTTAGATAAAACTGGTTGGATGTCGTTACTTATGTTTGTTCCTCTTGCAAATATATACTTATTTATAATTTGTTGATTCTTTGTATGAACAACTTGAAAAAATCAATATGGGGAAGATCCATTAGGATGAACTGCAGAAGCTCCAGTTGTTGATGCAAATAGTACTCCGAATGAATTGTAATTTTTGAAAAAATAAAATACTACACATTAAATGTGTAGTATTTTATTTTTTATTTCAATCTTTCTCTTATATACTCATTCAATTTACTAATTTCAACTAATTCTTGTTCCATAGAATCTCTATGTCTTACTGTCACTTTTCATTCATCGAAATTATTTGAATCTATAGAAATACAAAAAGGTACTCAGATTTCATCCATTCTGGCAAATCTTTTTCAGATTGATCATACTTCATCATATTCACATATAAATTCTTCTGAAAGTTGTGAGTAGATTTCTTTTCATAAATCTCAGATTTTTTTCACTACTGGTAATACTCAAACTTTTATTGGTGCTACTCTTGGTTCAAATTTTAGGTATGTTCTACCTGATTCTTCATCAACTGTATAAGCATCAATTAGTACTGCTAATACCATTCTAGTTAATCAAACTGCTGGTTCTATTACATATGGTATATATTTTTTGTTGTTAACTGGATCAAAATAACTCATATCTTGTTTTGATTCTTTCATATGTGCAGATAAATCAAAATTTGTTCTTGAAGCTATTCCCCGAAGTTCTCACCATCCAAATGGGTATTTGAATTCTATATCATAAGTACCATTACTATAATGAGATAATTCATCTTCTGTATGTTTTCTAAATCTAAGACTTTCTTTTTCTACTCAAATAGTTTTTACTAGGAAATTTTCGCAAGCAGCTTTCCATTTATCCATATGTTCCAATTCTGTTCCTGGTTCACAAAAATACTCAATTTCCATTTGTTCAAATTCTCTAGTTCTAAAAATAAAATTACCTGGAGTTATTTCATTTCTAAAAGCTTTACCAACTTGAGCAGTTCAAAATGGTATTTTTCTTCTTGAACTTCTTGCTATATTTGCAAAATTTACAAATATACCTTGAGCTGTTTCTGGTCTTAAATAAACTTCACTTCATGTATCATCAGTAACTCATTGATGAGTTTTAAACATCAGATTAAATTGTTTTATTTCAGTAAAATTTGATTTTCCACAGTCTGGACATTCTAGCTTATGTTCTTTAATATAACTTTCCATATCTTCATTACTCATTCAATCAGCAACTTGATCAATTCACTTAATTTGATAGTCATCTTCAATTAGTTTATCTGCTCTGTGTCTCGACTTACATTCCTTACAATCCATTAAAGGATCAGCAAAACCTCCTACGTGTCATGAAGTCACCCAAACTTGTGGATTCATTAAAATTGCAGAATCCTGCAAAGTCATATCTATTCTTTTTTGAACAAACTCTTTTATCCAGAGATTCTTAATATTTTCTTTTAATAGTGATCAATATGGACCATAATCCCAAGCATTTGCAAGTCACCCATATATTTCACTACCTTGATACACAAAACCTCTTTTTTGTGAAAGATTTACTATATCTTTCATCTCAACTTTATTACTCATAAGACAATAAATTAAAAAATAATTTCATAAGAAAAGACCCTTCAGGCAATTTCTTTTTTATTGCCTTCAGGGTCTTATTGATATTCTCAAAAGACGGTTCCACCCGAAGTATTTACTCTAGTAATAATAATTATTTTTATACGGATTCCATCCCGGATTATTTTAATAATAATTATTTTACTTAAATGTATTATAATATATTTTTTGAAAAATCAAATTAAAATTCATCTGAATAAATTCATTGTTCCTTTTGTACTTTAATTTCTTTATCTTTTTCTATAGTTACATCAGCAACTTGAAATATCCAACCTCTAGTTGCATCAGTATTATAATCAGTAAAATTTTCAACTACTCATGCTCTTGCAGCAAAATCTACAACTTGTTTTTGCCAATTATCACTACTATTTGTATCATATTCATAATCAAATCATATTGCTTTAATTAACATTGCTATAGCTTCTGATTTAGTGATTTTATCTTCTGGTCTAAATGTAGTATTTCTTGATATTAAATCATTATCAACTAAAACTTCAACATTAACACAAGCCCATGAATTTGGGTTAATTGCAGATAAATCAGAAAAAATATTTTCACATGTACTTTTTTTGTCTAATTTTGCAACTCCTCTAGCAACAGCAGCAATTTCTTGTCTAAGAACATTAGAACCAAGATTATAATTTTCAGGATCATTTATATGATTATTTATTATTCACTGACTTGCTAAACTATTAGCGGCACCAGTTTCACTTTTTACAACAACTCAAGCATAACTTATAGCTCATAAAGTAGCTGTTAACGCGATTGTACTTATAAGTTTTTTAAACATAGTATTTTTATTAAAAAATAGTAAAGTAATTATATAAAAAAATGTAAATTTTGCAAAAAATTATATACTTAATTCTTCCAAAGCTTTAATCCTATCATCCAAATCTGGGTGACTAGAAAAAAGTGACATAATTCATTTTCTTCATTTTGTTGATATTTTCATAGTTGCTAGTTTTGAATCATCAGCTGAAGCTAGTTTTTGCATATTTTTTAATGCTTTTAATCAAGCTATCATTTTTTGTTTTCATACATATTTTGCACTTCATGCATCAGCCTTATATTCTCTGTATCTTGAAAATTTCATTGTTATCAAACTTGCAAGAATTCAAAAAATTATTTGAAAAGCAATACTTGTAATAAAATAAACTATCCATGATAATTTTTCATCAACTGTTTGAGAAACAATATTTGCAACTATTCTTGCAAAAAATATTACAAATGTATTTAGTATTCATTGTAATAATGTCATAGTAACCATATCTCAATTTAATACATGAGACATTTCATGAGCTACAACACCTTCTATAGCATCATGATCCATCGTATCTAATAATCAACTTGATACAGCAACTAATGATGAATTTTTTGAAGCTCATGTAGCAAATGCATTTGGTTCACTCGAAATATAAAACCCTACTTCTGGAATTTTAATATGCTCCCTTTCAGCTAGTTCCTTTACAACACTAAAAACTATTTTTTCTTTAGAGTTTAGATTATCAAACTGATCAATATGAATTATTTTTATATTATAAGCTCTTTTTGCCATCCATTTTGACAAAAACAAACTAATAAAAGCTCATCCAAATCAAAAAATTAAAGAAAAAATAAATAATCCTAAATAACCTCAACCTAAATATCAAGTTACATTTATTCAAAACACTTTTTCTACAATCATTACAGCAATAGATAACACTATCATTATTGCCAAATTTGTAACTAGAAACAAAAATACTCTTTTAAACATACATAAAAAATTAAAAAATAATATATTGTCTTCATCCCCTTTAATAAAGGGGATTATAGGGGAATTTAAATAAACTAAAGCAAGCTCATCTGCCCCTCATCACATTTTCCTTTACTCTCACTTCACATAAACAATTCAATAATCTCTAAATCATATTTAATATTATGTCAAACAATCAAAATATCAAGTTCAAATAATTTATTCAAAAAATCTTTTAAATCATCATCATTAATTGAATCTCAATTATGTAATCTATTTATATAAAATATATTTTTATCATCTATATAAATACTTATTCATACTAGCTCAGCATTAATTATGTTTAGTGATGTGGTTTCTGTATCCAAACATATTTTATTATCCGTAGGGGTAACCCTTGTGGTTACCCTTTTTTCTATTTTGTTAAATAATTCATTTAATTCATTATTATTCGTAATAGACTTAACTTTCAATCACAAATCCTTCCATGTTTTAACCTTAATATCTTCAACTTCTCAAATAAGACTAAAAAATTCTAGTTTTCTAAAAAAATCTTTTATTTCATCATTAAGTAATTCGTTTGGTTTAAATTTAAAATCATCAAGTTCAAATTTCTTGTTTACTACTCAATCTCAAGCAATTTCATCAGTAAGTAAGTGTTCATCTAAATTTATATCAGTTATAATTGTTGCTAATTTTTTACTTAAAAAAGCATTATCTTCAGAATTTAATAATTTTTCAAATGTTTTTCATTTAAAACATGACTGAATAGATTTATCAAAATCTGAAAAAGCTTTATCTCACGATTCAACTTTTTTTACTTCATCATAAATTTGTTTTACTGATCATATTTCGTTTATCAATCAAATTGCTTTTTTAGGACCAAATCAATCAATTCATGGTATATTATCAGCCTTATCTCATACTATTGCAAGATAATCAATAATTTTATCAGTATTTACTCAAAATTTTTCACGAGCTTTTTCAGGGTTAAATATCCTTCTTTTCATAGTATCGTAAACTGAAACATTTTCTGTTATCAAACTATATAAATCTTTATCCCCAGAAAGAATATAAATATCATTGTTTTTGTCTTTTCATAAATCACAAGCCAAGGTTCATATAACGTCATCAGCCTCATATCCATCAATCTCAATAATATCAACTCACATCAAACCTATCATATTCTCAATATCCCCTATCTGCGTTCTAAGATTATCAGGCATCCTATCTCTAGTAGCTTTATAATCCTCATAAATATCATGCCTAAAATTCTTTCATTTAGCATCCTTCACAAATATCAAATAATCAGGATTCTGCTTAACCAAACTATGCACAAAAAACTTAGCCATCCCAAAAACAGCATTCACTATCTTACCATCCTTAGTCGCAAACTCCGGCAAAGCAAAAAACATCCTATAAATAAAAGAATTCCCATCAATTAAATAAATTTTTTTCATAATTTTTGAAAATAATTATAAATATGATATAATTATATTAATAATAACAAATAAGTAAATAAAATAATGAAAACAGATAAAAACACACCATTTAAATGAAAATTTTTAGATTCTATATGAAGATGACAGGATAATATTGTTGTAGAATATTTGAACGAATATAAATGAAAAATAAATAATGTAATAAAATGGAATCATGAATCTAAGAATACAAAAACAACAAGTCAACTATTAAATGAACAAAAATATGTTAAGAAAAAATATGAAATGTTAAAATTTTTTTTATGAGATTTTATACCAGAAACACATTTTTTATTATGAAATAAAATTGATTGAAAAAAACAAAGAAATAAAAAATACATAATACAAAAAAAAGTACCTAATATGAGAATATCAATGTTATCTGATGAGCAAAGAAACGATAAAAGATTAATTACAAATATAAATAAATTAATATATAAATTAAAAAATTTATACAAAACAATTGATGAAGTAAATGAATCTGTTGATGAAGAATGAAAAATTGATTGTAGACTAGATATAAAATGATTATCTAAAAAATCATTTGAAAATAAAAATTTATTAAATGTTTCAACTAATCAACATGATATATTTAATTCACCAAACTTACTTGTTGATCCAGTAACAATGGATCTATTTTGTATAGATTTTTGAAGATGAGATTGGAATGAAAAAAAAGAAGCTACAATAACAACATTACTAGTTCTTGCAAAAAATAATCAAAAAATTATTGATACAATAAAATCTTAATTCAAAAATTTGTAATTCTAAAAATAAATATTATAATTTTTTTAAATATTCAATAATAAATTATTTTGATACAAAATTTTAAACTAATAGAGAAAAAAAATCTAACGCATAATGTGTTTGAGATGGTTTTTGAGTGAGAGAAAGAGTTAGAGATGAAACCTGGGCAGTTTGTTACTTTTTTGATTGAGTGATTGTGAGGAAGAGCTTATTCTATACTTAAGTTAGATTGAAAAAATATCACTCTGATAATCAAAAAACGGGAAAAAAGTGAATGAGGTAGATGAGGAAGTAAGTTAATTTGTGAGTTAAATATTTGAGAAAGCTTGAAATGAGTATGACCAGCTGGACACTTTTTACTTAGAGAAAACAATAATAATAAATTGTTTATTTGAACTGGTACAGGTTTTGTTCCTCTTTATAATATGATTAAATATTCATTAAAAAAATACTCAGAAACTAAAATAAAATTGATTTTTTGAGTTAGAGAAGAAAATGATGTATTTTATATTGATGAATTAAAAGAATTAAAGCATAAAAATTCAAATTTTGATTTTGAAGTATATATTAGTAGAGTAAAAGATTTATACAAATTCCGAAATTTATGTCCTTGTATAAAGATACATTCTGGTTATACAACAAATAATTTAATAAAAGAAAACATTAAAGAGTTTAAAGAAGCGTATATTTGTTGAGCTCCAACAATGATAGAATCTTCAGTAGAAAAACTTACAAACCTTTGATTTATAGAATGAGAAAATATTTTTTATGAAAAGTATTAAAGAATAATCCTTTAGTCCTTCGGACAGTTTCCTTTAATACTAAAGGAAACCACTTCTAATAAATTTTATTTAAAGCAACTTTTTATTAAAATAAACAAAAATACAATTAAAAAGGCTTCCTTTAGTATTAAAGGAAGCTCCAGATAGGGTGATGGATTATTTTTTTACAACACTAATTCCAAAACATCAACACAATTTCAAACAAATTCATTATCATTATTTATCTCTTTTATAACAACACATTTATCAAGAACATTTTTCTTTTTTGCAATATCTAATATATCGTATGCCTCATTTTCAAAAATTGCATCTCACATTTTATTATTGATTTTTTCATTATCTATAGTGACACATAATCAACTAAGTATAAGTCAAAATTTATTTAAATCATAAGATTCTCAAATAGCATATTCAGAAAATATTGGACTTTCCTTATCTTTTCAGATAAAAGTATTCGGAATTATAACATCTCACTGTTTATAATCAGAGTTTTCTATCGTTTTTGCAGTTCAAATATTAATTATTTTTTCTATCTCAAAGTTATCAAAAATAAAATCTAATACATCAGCATCATTTTTAATATCAAATAATAATATATTTTCTTCAAATCAATCATTTTTTTTAACTCACTTATAAACGATAAAATCACTTTTATCTTCTTTTTTTAGATCAAATCTTTTTATGATTAAATCTCTTATTTCATTATCCGATGATACTATTACTTTATTAATATTCATGTTATTTTAATAATTAAGAAATTTCTTCCCTTTTCAAGGGAAGTACCTGAGGTACGAAGGGGATGGGTTAGAATTATAGTACAATATTAATATCTATAATGATCTGGTTTGTAAGGTCCATCAACTGGGATTCATAAATACTCAGATTGTTCTGTACTCATTTTTGTAAGTTTTATTCACAATTTATCTAAATGTAATCTAGCAACTTCTTCATCCAATTTTTTTGGTAAAATATGAACTCAAAGATCTAAATCATTATTAAATAATTCTATTTGGGCTAATACTTGATTAGTAAAACTATTACTCATTACAAAACTAGAATGTCAAGTTGCACATCATAAATTTACTAGTCTTCATTCAGCTAGTACAAATATTTCATGATTATCAAAAATATATTTATCTACTTGTGGTTTTATATTTAATTTTTTAACTCATTCAAAGTTATCAAGTTCAGCCATATTTATTTCATTATCAAAATGTCATATATTTGAAACAATAGCTTGATTTTTCATCTTTTTCATATGATCAAGTGTAATAATTCACTTATTTCATGTAGTTGTAACATATATTAAAGCTTCATCTAAACATTCTTCAATCGTCTTAACTTCAAATCATTCCATAGCAGCTTGTAAAGCACAAATAGGATCAATTTCAGTAACTATTACTCTAGCTCAGAAGTTTTTTAATGCTTGAGCACATCATTTACCTACATCTCAGTATCCACAAACTACTGCTACTTTTCATGCTATCATAACATCGGTAGCTCTTTTTATTCAATCAAGTAATGACTCTCTACATCCGTATAAATTATCAAATTTTGATTTAGTAACACTGTCATTTACATTTATAGCAGGGAATAGTAACTCTCCCCTTTCCATTATTTGATATAATCTATGTACACCGGTTGTTGTTTCTTCACTTACTCATTTTATATTTTTTGACATCTCAGTCCAAAAAATAGATCAAGGTTTATATTCTTGTCTCAAAACATCCATTAAAAAAGCTTCTTCTCACTCATATTCCTTATCTAATAAGCTAGGGTCTTTTTCTACAGCTACTCATCTATGAACTAATAATGTAGCATCTCATCCATCATCCAAAATCATATTTGGTCAACCTTCAAAATCAAAAGTTTGTCTAAGTGTCCACCAATATTCTTCTAAAGTTTCTCATTTCCAAGCAAAAGTTGGTATTCATGCTTCAACCATAGCAGCAGCTGCATGATCTTGTGTACTAAAGATATTACAACTTGCCCATCTTAGTTCAGCTCATAAAGCTACTAATGTTTCCATTAAAACAGCAGTTTGAATAGTCATATGAAGACTTCAAACTATTTTTGCTCATGCTAAAGGTTTTGTATTTCCATATTTTTCTCTTGCTGCCATTAATCCTGGCATTTCTTGTTCAGCTATATCAAGCTCTTTTCTACCAAAGTCAGCTAGATTTAAATCAGCTACTTTGTAATGGTTATCTTTTTGGTCCATTTTTTGTTAGTTATTTATTAAAATATTAATTCCCCTATAATCCCCTTTATTAAAGGGGATGAACTACACTTTATTTTTTTGTTTTATTCCCCCCTTTAATAAAGGGGGGTTAGGGGGGAATTTGCAGCTCATTTTTTACTTCAATTTAACTTCATCCCCAAATTCTTCTAAAAACCTCTCCTCAAACTCCTTCTTCTCTACAAAATGATTTTGTCATCAGTGTTTTCATATGCAAAATGAAGCAATTAAAGCTCATATTTTTGCAGATTTTTCCCAAGAATATCAGAGTTGTAATCATCTAAGTAATCAGGCTCTATAAGAATCTCATGCTCAAGTTGGATCTAAAGCTGATTCAACTTTTACTGCAGAAATCTTAATTTCAGATTCATTTTTTGAAATTATTTTTGATCACTCTGATCAATTTGTAATGATTATTTTTTCATAAAAATTATTTATTTGTTCATCATTTAGTTCTGATATTTCTTTAAATTTAGAGTATTCATAATTATTTAGTATTAAATAATTCGACAGATTTGAAGCTTCTATTAAATCTTCTTTTCAAAAAGCCATAAGTCATTGACCTGGATCAAAGAAACATTTTACATTATTTTCATTTAAATACTTTAAATGTTTTAGCATAGCTTCTTTTTTATCAGCTGAGACTATTCAATAAGCTAATTTTTCTTCAATTGGTTTAACATAATCTTTATCTGCTTCCATCATAGCTCATGGATAAAATGCAGTTATTTGATTTTCATTTTTATCAGTTGTTATATATCAAGCTGCTGAAAATAAATCTTCACTTTTGTGTATATAATCTAAATTAATATTATTTTTACAAAATTCATTAAATACAAAATCTTTTCATATAGCACTGAAAAGTAATGGTTTATCTCATAATAATGCAAGATTATATGCAATATTTAATCACGTACCTCATGATTCTTTCTTCATTTTATCTATTAATAAAGATAAAGTAAAATTATGAATATCTTCAGAATTTATGTGATCTTTATATTTTCAATCAAAAGTCATTAAATAATCATACGCTGTAGAACCAGAAACAAATAAATTCATATATTAAATTTAAAAATTAATTCGCTTTACTTTAACAGATTTTTTCATAAAATCAATTTATTAAAAATAAATATGTTAAAAACAAAAAAATGAACTCAAACTTAATATCTATATTTTCTTTCTGAATTATTACTTTTATTGTATGACTTGTTACTATTCCTATTTTTATAGAACATATAAAAAATCTTAAATTAGGGAAACAAATCAGGGAAAATGCTACAATTTGAAAAGCAACAGAATTTGCAAAACTACATAAAAAGAAAACATGAACACCATCCATGTGATGAGTAATGATTATATTAATAGTATTTTTTATGGTACTTCTAAGTGTTTTATTACAAAAATTATGATTTATAAATAATACACTATTAAATCAACAAGAAACATATTTACCACTATTTACTCTTTTTAGTATTTGAGTATTATGATTAATTGATGATTATTTAAATGCAAAATGAATATGAAAACATAAAGGAATTTCAGCAAGAGTAAAAATGCTTTGATTAGTTACATTTGCAACTATATGAGCATTCTGGTTTTTCTATAAACTTTGATGGAATATTACTGATTGATGAGGAGATTTTGTAAGATGAATTAAACAACCTTTCTGAGAAAATTTGATGATTTGATATTATTTTATACCCTTATTTGTACTAGTAATTATTTCATCAGCTAATAGTGTAAATATCACTGATTGACTTGATTGACTAGCTTGATGATTGTTACTATTCGCGTTTTGAATTTACACGTACATAACCTTTGATCAATGAATGTTTTTATTATCAACTCTATGTATGAGTATAGTTTGAGCACTTATTGCATTTCTATGGTTCAATGTAAAACCAGCAAAACTCTACATGTGAGATGTATGAAGCCTATCTCTCTGAGCAACACTATGAATACTTGCTATGATTACTAATACCCTATTCGTACTACTAATAATCTCAACTATTTTTATTTTTAATACTATTAGTGTAATTATTCAACTTACAAGCAAAAAACTAAGAAACTGAAAAAAAATATTTAGAATAGCTCCTTTTCATCACCACCTAGAAGCTATCTGATGGTCAGAAGAAAATGTAGTATTCAGACTTCGGTTAATATGATTAATCACTTCAGTTGTGGGTATTATATTTTATATATTGCAGAAATAAAATGAAAATAAGAAAAGCTACATTTAAAGAAAATAAACAGTTTTTTAAAATAATGAAAAATCAATGAAGATGGCATACTCATTGGTACGACAATAGTTTAATGTGCGTTATTGAGGAAAAATGAAAAATAATTGGATTTGCAAGAGAAGCAATATTTACTAAAAATAAGGTTAGTTGAATTTGAAATGTTTGGATTGATAAAAAATATAGATGAGAAAAATTATGATTAAAATTAGTTAAATATTTAGTAAAAAAAATTAGTAAAAATATTATTTATTTAGATTGTGAACCATCTCTATGTAAATACTATAAGAAAATTTGATTTATACAATTAGATATAAAAAATTATCCAAAGGATTATCTAGATAAAGAAGAAATGAAAAAATTTGTAATTATGGAATTAAATAAAGAACGTATAGATATTATTGAAAATGAAAAAGATATAATAAAATGAAAATCTATTAAATCTAACAATTATAACAAACTTATTAATTTTTTAGACAATTAAAATGTGATTTAAAATGATAAATGAGAGTTTTGAGTGTGAAAATTGCTGAAAACTTATAAGTAAGCATCCTGAGTGATCAGCTAGGAATCATTGTCAGCATTGTTTGTACTCAAAACACCTAGATGATAAATTTCCTGGTGATAGAGCTTCAAATTGTTTGTGATTAATGGCCCCTATAGATATTGATTACAAGAAAAAAAAGTGAAATATGATAAAGCATAAATGCACTAAATGCAATAAAGAAATTTTAAATAAAGTTGCTCCCGATGATGAGTTTTTGAAGTTTGTAAAAAAAAGAAATAAAATAATTTAAAAAAAAATAAAAGGTTCAGTGTATTACTACACTGAACCTTTTATTCAAAGAACTCCTCCTAAAGTCCTGTTATTGTTATTTGTAAATCTTCACAAGATAAATCATACATCTTACATAACCTATTTTGAGTAGCTTCGTATACCAATTCCTGAGAATCGACTGTAACTATTCCAAATAATTCAGATGGCTTTTTATTGATTTTATCATAAGCCTTAATTGTTAACGGTCTAAATATTACACCAATATCAGAACTAAAAGAAAAACCTTTTTTTTCATGACTCCATTTAGCATCAGGATTAGCTTTTACCTTAATTATCACTCCAATCTTTTTCTGTTCAAGAATTTCCTTAAAAACATATTTTTCTTCAAGTTGAGAAGTATAATCTGCAATAAGAAAATTTTCAATAAGTTTACCTGATTTTGCATAAGTATACATATTATCAGGAATCTTCAATAAAGTTAAATTCATTAAAAGAATACATATATTAAGACAAAAAACATAAGTTAATACATATTTAGAATTTATATCTAATAGATACCATGAAAAGATAAGTAATATCAACATAAAGTACACTAAAAGCATTATTTTTAGTATATCCAAATTTAAATCTGTAAAATAAATAGCAAAATAAGCACAAAAAAAGACTATAGATATAAGATTGATACCAATAAGAGGTTCGTGGTTTTTATTATAAAAAACAACAAAAAAATATATAATACAAAAGATAGTTAATAAACCTGCAGAAAACCAATAGAATCCTCCATACACAAGACTCTCTGCATTTGATGTAATTATACAAATTGCAACATACAAAATAAATAATATCATTGTTATAATTGTTGCAATCCTATTTTCATTGTTTAAAAAAATTACTAGATTTTCCTTAAATACTTTACTCATAATACCACCTCCATATGTGGTTAAAATTTTGTTTTTATTTTAATATTTGTTTTTGTTCCTTAAGTAAAAAATGAAGTGCAACTTTTCAAAATAAAAAAAGAAATATAATAACAAAAAAATCACTAGATTTTCTAGTGATTTTTTTGTTGATTTTTTAAGGCTTATTTTTACTTAGTTAATGCTGAATATTAATATTATTTTCAGGTTTTTAACCTAAAGTGTTAAAAAATTACTATTTTTTTTGACAAAACAAAATTAAATTCTATAATTTATTTCATGGAAAATAAATTCCATTAAAAATAGAAATACAAACATAAACAAAAATTTAAATAGAGGATATTATAATGACTGAAAAAATAGAAAATGGATCCCGAGGTTACTTGCACAATATTTTATTTGGATTAGCTTTTTATTCTTTTTATAACCTTGAATATTTTGGCTTTTTTGAGAAACCCAAATCAAATATTATTAAATCTTTTGTGTATAGCAGCATTTTACCTTCTTTTAAAAGGTACAATTTTAGTTGATAACCAACTACTTCCACCTTCCACCTTATAACTTATCTAATATTTTTCTTGGAATTATTGGTGTAACATTATCAGCTTCGCTTTTTCCAAATCTTACATTGTTATCATTTATATTTGCATTTTTCATGTTGATTACTTTTTATTTTCATGGGAAGTAAAAAAGTTTAATAAGGTACAAATTATAGCTACGATATGTATGATTTCTTATGTAATTTTTTCGCATCCTGGAATAGAAGATAAAAAAATGGCATTTGACAAAAACACAGGAAAAAGAATACGCTATTTTGTTTCGGAACTTTTTCTTATAGAAAATATGTCAGAGAAATACCATTATGTAGATAAAATCTCTGACAAGAAAGTAAATGTTACTGTTGTGATTCATAAAAAATCTGATTTACAATTGATTGATTTAAGGAAAAAACATCTAACCTTTCAGGATGATTTAATTATCAGCTTTGAGCCTCAAAACTATAAGGCTTACAAAAAGCTAGAAGATTATTCTCTTATGAGTATGGGGGCATCCTCTGACACACTTATGGGAATAAATGAGGCTGTTAAGAAAAGAATATTGGATGCACTTTTCTTGACTTCTGAGGATTTAAAGATTACAGTAAGTGAATTTAATTATTGATCCAATTTAGTGTAATTATAAAAAATGAGGAAAAAGAATGAAAAAATTAATTTTATTTTGTTTGGTTGTGTTGTTAGTTCCATCATGTGCAGATAAAAGTACTGCTAAAATTGAGTGGATACCTGGTGTTAATTGTGTTAATGATAGAAGTGGGCCTAATAGTATTCTTCATCAGCTACCTAGTTGCCCTGATAATCTTTTTGTTTTAAAATACTAAAAATCATAGCTTATCATTGATTTACATTTAGATCTTTGATTGAGCTATTGAATTATAAAAAAGCCTAATAGTTATAAAATACTATTAGGCTTTTTGTTATTTTTTTGAAATTACATATTTTCTTCAACAACTTTTTTTAATTCTTCATAATCAGTTACAATAGGTAAGTGGGGAAATTGCTCAACAGTCTTTGGTCAAGGTCTGAAGAATACTCAGAAGTTGGCTTCTTGGAGCATTCAGGTGTCGTTGAATGAGTCTCATACTGCAATTGTGTTGAAGTTAAGCTCTTTAAATCTTTGTACTGCTTCTTGTTTTTGATTATCAAGTCTTAGTTTGTAGTCAGTTATATTTCATTCTTCATCAATAATTAAGTTGTGGCAAAATATAGTTGGTCTATCCATTTTTTCAATAAGTGGTTCAGCGAATTCTTTGAACGTATCAGATAATATCACTACTTGCATTTTGTCTCTTGCCCAATCAAGAAATTCTACAACTCACTCAAAAGGGTCAAGTTCACTAATAACTTCCTGTATATCATTAATAGTAATATTTTCTCTATTAACTATATCTAATCTATGTTTCATAAGCTCATCATAGTCAGCTATATCCTTAGTTGTTAATTCTAATTCTTTTAACCAAGTTTTTTTAGCTAATTCTACCCAGATTTCTGGTGTTAAAACTGATTCCATATCAAGACACAATATTGTTTGTTTCATAATTTTTAATTAATATGTAAAATTGTAGCCCTCCTCCCTAATGTTAGGGAGGAGATTCAGAGGGGGGTTATTTACCACAGTATTATCTTATTATCCTTTCTCATTTTCATTTTTTTGATTTCTTTTTTGGTTTTATTGTTTTTTCAATTAATAAACTTAATTACTTCATTTATATTGGCTTTACTTAATCAAATAGTAGATCATCAGTTAGATATGAAATAAATGTATCTTATAATCTCTTTTTGCATAAATTTTGGTAGGGAATCGAAGTCTTTAATATAAAAATAGTCTCGTGTTCATAAAAAAGTTTTTACTTCAGAATCTATACTATTTTTAAGTTCTTCAAAATAAGTAAGAGTGTCTCAAATATTTTTCTTATAATTTGAATTAATTTTTTTGAATTTTGGAATTATTTCATGTCTTAAATAGTTTCTTGTGATTTCAAGATCTTTGTTTGTACTATCAATTTTATATTCTAGCTTATTTTCATCTAAATATTCTAGAATTTCTTTTTTCTTAATATTTAATAATGGTCTTAATATTCCTCATGAATACTCTGTCATATTAATCAGTCCTGTTAACTTAGTTCATCTAGCTAAATTAAAGAAAAAAGTCTCTATTTTATCATCTAAATGATGAGCTGTAATTATATATCTAGAATCATAAATATTCATAATAGCATTAAAAAAATCATATCTTTTTTCTCTTGCTAATTCTTCAAAACTTTTACTTGGATAAAGTTTTTTTATTTTCTCAAAATTACATTCAGCAACCTCTATTTTAAATCATTTCTCTTTTCATAAATCTTCAATAAATTTTTCTTCTAAATCAGTTTCAGGTCTTGTCTTATGATTAAAATAACAAACAACTAAATTTTTTACATATTTTGTTTCAAGAATTTTATACAACAAAAACATACTATCAGGTCATGTTGAACAAGCTAGTATTATTTTTTCATTTGGATTATAATATTTGTTTAGGAATTCTTCTATTTTTAGCATGAAAAATTGATTTTAATTTTTTATTAAATTGATATTATTTACTTTTATTAGAAAATCAATAATATTGTTTTAATAAAATTTTATATTTAATTAATTATTATATCATGGAAATAAAAAATTTATTAAATCAGTCACGTGAAATATGGTGAAATGAAAAACTTAATCTTTCAGAGATTATTGTTAGAATGTGAAAAGTGTTTTGAGATTTATGTCGTTGGGAGCGTGATGCAATAAAGGATAAGGATGTGCATACTGATGAAGATTTAAAAAAAGAGTTAGGGAATATTATATTCTCAACAATTAGATGGTGTGATGACCTTTGATATGATCCTGAAGAGTGTATAATGGTTGCTATAGAAGCTCAAAAGAAATTTAAGAAGTAGTTTTTTGTATTTTGTTCATTATTATGGTAAAATATGTTTATGTTACTATTTTAATAAAATATAAAAATGGCATTAAAAAATATATCATTTGAAAACGCAAATGAATTCATAGATAATATAGCAAATATTTGATTACAAAATCATGCATCTGATGTTCATATAACTCCAGGTAAAAATTCAGTAATTATTAGATATAGAATCTGAGGTCATCTTAGACCTATTTACCAATTTTCTAGTGAATTATATTCTAAATTTTTGAATTCAGTGAAAGTTAGATCGTGAATGGATATAAGTGAACATAACCATATTCAGGATTGAAAAATTTTTATGGACCTGGATGTCAATTGAAAAAAAACATGAGTAAATTTGAGAGTCGCAAGTTTACCAGTTGTATATTGAGAAAATATTGTAATGAGAATTTTATTATCTGAAAGTGAATATTTAGATATAAATTCTTTATGATTTTCAGAAAAAAATACTGAAAAATTAAAAAAAATAGAAGATTTAAAAGAATGATTAGTACTTGTTTCTTGATGAACATGAAGCTGAAAAACTACAACAATTTATTCTTTATTAAATATGTTTGATAAAGAAAAAGTTTGAATTTTTACTCTTGAGGATCCTATTGAATATCAAGTAGATTGATATATTCAATCACAAATAAAAAATGTAAAATGAAGTTGAGATCCTTCAAAATCATTTACATTTGAAGAATGACTTATTTGAATTCTTAGACAAGACCCTGATATAATTATGATCTGAGAGCTTAGAAGAGATGAAGAAGCTAAGACATGTTTTGAAGCTGCAAATACATGACACTTAGTATTTTGAACAATTCATGCAAATAATGCAATTTCGGTTATTACAAGAATAAGACAATTTTGAATTGAATCATATTTAATAGCTAGTTGATTGAAATATATTTTATGACAAGAAATTAATAAAACATTATGTCCACATTGCAAGATTAAAAAAACTATGCAAAAATCTGAATTTTCAGAAAAAATACAAAGATTTATAGATAATGAGACTATTGATGTATATGAAGCTGATTTAAAATGATGTGAAAAATGTAAAAATTGATTTTGATGAATTGCGTTATTATGAGAAGTAATAAAAGTTGATGATAAATTATATGACTTATTACTGAATAATGCATGAGAAACAGAATTAAAACAATATTTATTTGAAAGTTGATTTATACCATATTACATTGATGCACTTAATAAATCAGTAAAGTGATTAATTGATATAAATGATGCAATTGATTTAGAATATTAAAATCAAAAAAATATCATAAAACACAAAAAAATAATTTTATAAAAAAATTATTTTTTTTGTGTTTTATTTTTCAGAAACTATACTCATAGTCCTAATTATTTCTAACTCTAGATTAACTTTTTTATTTAATTTTTTTGCTAAGGTTCAATTAATTTCTGTTAATATTATATTTATATCATTATCTCATTCAGGTATTTTAAGTGTAGCTTTTAGATTTAGTATATTTTTTGTATTGCTTAATATTCATACATCGGATACTTTATAATTTTTATCGTTTTGTTTAATTGTATTTATTAGAAAATCTTTTGTTATTATAGAAATTTCTGTATTGGTTTTTATTAAATTAAAAGATGTATAAAGTGGAATTAATATTATTATAACTCAGATAAAAACTATTGATAACCTTTTTAATGCTTTATTTTGTTTTTTTAAATCATGCGGAGTATATCCATATAACCAAAAGAATATTATTGCTATTAAGTTGGCTCAAAATAGGGTTAGTGCTCATAAGGATGCAATATAATTTCAAATAGCTAATTCTATTCACACAACAGATAATGGTGGTAATAATGATGCTGCCATAGCTACTCATGCAATACTTTCTCAAAGTCTAGTAAATCTAAGACTCTTAACAGCAACCATAGCAGAAAAAATAGCTATAAAAAAGTCTATTAAGTTAGGATTACTACGAGCTAATATTTCACTTGTTTCAATATTTAATCATATTTGAATAGTAATAATATATCATATTCATATTGCCATAATTATTGATAAAAACAAGGATTTGAAGGCTTTCATAAAAAACTTTTTTCATCAACTAGCTATTGCAAAACTAAGTCAGTTTATTGGTCTAAGTAATGGGGCAATAAGCATAGCTCAAATTACTACTGCAACAGAGTTTTGTAGAAGTCATAGTGCTGCTATTGAACTAGATAAAAAGATTTCTATCCAATATAGCTTATCTCAAGCTGTCTCATCTTTCACTTTTTTTGCTACTATTTCTTTTTCTCAATCTTCAAGAGCAAGAAATTCTATTCTATTAAAAAAATCAGTAATTTTTTCCTCAAAACTACGCTCTTTTTCAGGAGTTTTATTACTATTTTCTTCTTTTAATATTTCCTTTATTTTTTGATCCATTTGTGTTTATATTACATATATCTTTTATTTATTTTATCATAAAAAGTTTGTAAATTAACACTTTAGGTTAAAAATCTGAAAATAATATTAATATTCAGCATTAACT
>CAZGNU010000009.1:0-21369 GCA_964527325.1 uncultured Candidatus Peribacteria bacterium
ACTAAAAAACTTAAATGAGAAGAGGATTTGTATAGGATAAGAAAGTGAAAAATCAGGATTGTATTTAGAAAAACTAAGAAATCATGACTTATAATTAATATTGATTATAGGGATAAAATTTATAAAAAAAATTAATAAATTTCCTTATTATAACACTCTTCACAATAAACTAATTCCTCTCTATTAGGATCATAAGTTGTTTTCATATCAACATTACATTTATCACATTTTCTATTGTATAGTTTTCTTGGATTTCTCAATTTCATTCTATCTAGATGTCTTTGGTCTGGGTGTTTTTTTGGAATAGGTAAATTATATTTTCTATAAAATTCTAATTCCTGAGGAATTATTTTAAATAGTTTTTTTGTTTCGTCACATTCTATTGCCCAATTGAGAATGTCGTCTGGGATATCAGATATGTTTTTTGGTAACATGTTTGCGTTGATTACTTTTTTTACTTTTGGATCTGGTTTTTGGTAATCAGACCAATTTAATCATGATTTTAGGGCTTCAGATTTTGTTGATGGGTAATATTCTTGTGCAACTGATTCATTGTAACCAAAAGCACTAATGTTTGAAGGGAAAAATTCTCACCATTTTCAAGTCTTTTTCATGTGAGAGATTATTTTTGGAACTAGGTTTTCATATTCTTCTTTAGTATATTGTTTGTTGAATATACAGTATTCTTTGTTTTTAATTCAAAAACATCAGAATAGATTTTTAGAATTGTAGCAGTTTATTGAGTAATAAATATTAGATGATTCAAATATTGCGAACGAAAAAATAGCATTACTTGCGGTTCAGCATGATATTTCTTCATAGTTGTTATCTCAATAATAATTGTAGTCTGTATCCATTTGATTAGATCAATAAAATGATCAGTAGATATATTTTCAGATATCTATTTCATTGCAGTCAAATCAATGGATTACATTTTTACAATTCATTAAATTATTACCTAAACAATCATCAGAATTAACATTTGAATTTTCCATCCATTCATCTTTGTGCCATTATAGGATAAAGACATTCTTCTGCAAATATTGAAACAATTGATTTTCAAGAAAAATCAGACTTTCTTTTATATATTCAAAAATGTTGCCAAAAAGCTCACATATGAGTAAATAGTTCTGTAGGATTTTTAAATTGCATATTTTATTAGTTATATTCTTAATTTTAGTATAAATAAAAATCCCTGTTTTTCAAGGGAGATTAAAATTATTTGTAATTAATTGCAAATAATATATAATTTTGTTAATTATAATATGTAATTCTATTATTATGCCAAGTATAACTATAAATAATGTTCCTAGTGAAATTGTTGATGAAATATGAACATCAATTCAATATACTAGAGATTTTAAGTTTTTATGAAAGAAAAGACCTGTAAATAATATTGGAGACAAAGTTGAATATTGGGATGATAATGAATTAAGTAATTTTTGAAAAAGTAGTTTAATTACATCTAATAGTTTTTAAATATGGTGTGAAGAATAGTTTTAGTTAAAGTATATTTTACTGATTTAAGTGAATATAAAATAAGACCAGTGTATATATTTAAAAAATATGATGAACAAGATTTTATGTTTTTACCTTTATCATCAAATTTAAATAGAAATGGTGTAATTATAAGTAATATTTGTTTAAAAAAATGAACTATTGATAGAGAATCAATTGTTATTATTCCTAAAATTTGAATAATTCATAAGACTTTAATATTAAAAGAAATTTGAATATTAAAGACAAATAAAATAAAAGAAATAAGCACTGAAATCTGTAGTGAATTATGATGTAACGATTAGTTTATAAACTTAAATTTCACAAACACTCCCCCTAGTCATCATAACAATACTATCAAAGCAATACTAGCTTCCATTCAAATAATTCATAATCATAAAAATAATCAAATAATTCATCATAAAATAGAATTGATAAATCTGTTTTTATTTTTTCATCACTTTATTATATATATCATTGGGATTGACATTGTAAGACTAAGTCAAGCTGAAATAATAGTTATTCAAATGATATCTCTGAAAAAATATGAAACTATTCATGTGAATATCAATAAGAGTAATACAGTTAATCTAATTTTTTTAACTGGTTTTTTTACGTGTTGTTTGTTTAGTGTGATGTGTGAAGATATTGCATATATATAAGTGTCAGCACTACTCATTAATCATGCAAAAAGCAATACTATTCATAAGCTAAATAATGTTTCCGGAATAAAATTAGTTAATGCATATAAAAATACTAAATCTGGATCAAGATTTGTATTTATGGTGTATGTATAGAGTCAAATTAGTATAATAAAAGCAGCAGTTAAACAAAGTGGTATAAATGTATAAAAAATTCATTTTTTAATGTCTTTTTTTGTTTTTGAAGCATATATTAGTTGATATCTATCTGTTAATGCTAGGAATGACAATATTCAATAGAGAAAAAATCAAATAATTGATGCTATTGATAATTTTCAAGGAGAAATTTTAATTAGATTAATTATATTTTGTTCTCATACGATGCTGTAAGAAATAATAAACAATAAAATTAAAATAATTATTGATTGAAAAACATCAGTTACTAATACAGCTTTATATCAAGCAATAACCACATAAATTAATATAGTGAATAGTGTTAATGATAAAGCTAGTTCATATGATAAAATTCAAATACTACTCATTACTTTTGCTCATCCTATTACAGATACAAGCAGCCAAGTAAATTGTATGATTGATCAAAAATAATTTGCGAAGTTTCTTGATAATGCATCTTGGGTTCTATGATATACTAAATCTCACTGAGTATAAAATTTATTTTTTCTTGATATTTTGTATACTTTTGGAACTACCCAAAAAGAAAACAAAGCGTACCCCAGAATGAATCCAAGAATTACAATATACATAGCTAATCAATATTTATAAGCATATCATGTATAAGTGATAAACCATCACATTCAGATAGATCAAGCAAATTTCGATGCCATAATCGTCCACCATTTTCTATCCCTTCAGCTTATCAAAAAATCTTCTTTTTTTTCTTTTGTTCATACAAATAAACTGATCAGTAATAAAACTGTTATATAGATTCATAAGTAAAAATAAATATTGTTCATTGTAATTATTTAATTAATAAGTTTCTTTTAAATAACATTCTTCACAGATTACTTTTTCATTATTCCAGGCACTCAATACTTCTTTATTACACTTATTACATTCTTTTAAAAATAAATTATTTTTAGGTCTTTTGTTAAATCTATTTTGATATCTAATTTCTGGATGTAATCTAGGTAATGGTAAATTATATTTTTTGTAAAATTTTAATTCTTCTTCTATTATTCTAAATGGTCTTTTTGATTTTTTACAGATTATTATAGATTTTAGGATATCATTAGTTATCTCACTTATATTTTCAGGTAGGTTTTTAGCTTTTATTACATTTATTTCCTTTGGAATTTCTGTTTCATTTTCTTTTGTTCTCCATTTTATATTTATTTTTTCCTCTCAACCAAGATCTAAAACTGCTTTGCTTATAAAATTTTCTGATTCAAGAATATAAACAGTTCATTCTCAATCTTCGTTATTTACTTCTCTTTTTATAATTTTTTTATTTTGATCTAAAAATACTAGGTATTTTACAGGATAGTAATCATTTGCTATAGTGTCGTTATATGGAAATGGAGAAAAATCACTTGGAAAGAAGTCTCACCAAATTCACTCTTTTTTAATTTTTTCTATAATTTTTGAAGCTATATTTTCATATTCACTTTTTTTATATTTTTTGTTGAAAATTGTATATTCTTGATTTTGAAATCAGCTTGATAATAAACAATTATCACTAAATCTTACATCCATTAAATAAAAACTATTGTTTCAACTAGCAAAAGATAAAAATCATGATTTTGAGCTATTTGAAGTTCAAATACAATCAACAAGATTGTTTATGTTCATTCATACTGAAGTACAGCTTATTAAGTCAGTAGCTGTTATTCAAGCAACTGTACAGTAAAAACTGTCTTCTAGAGTAATACAATCTTTTCAAAAAATAATATTTTTTGATCAAACTATTCATTCTCAATAAGAGTTTTCTGACATTCTATTATTTAGATTTTTTTTCAGAAATTTATTTTTAAAATATTCAAATTCTTTACTAAATTTTTCATATGATTTGTTGCAATCAAATATTTGTGATAATTTTTTTTCATATTCTTCTTTAGAAACTTTTTTATTAAAAATATAGTATTTTTTTCATCTTAATCAGATGCATCAAATACAATTATTACAATTTTTTAAATCTTTTCAAAAATAGCATTCATTGCTTTCTTCTACATTTTGGCAATAAAACAATTTATAGCTTTTAGTACAATCAATACTTTCATATGAATTTTCACATTCTTCACATAGTAAAGTATCTATGCAATATGAAGATTTTAAAGGTGTTGAACTATAAAAACATTTTTCACTCATTACTGGGGTCTGGCACATGTATGAATCTTTAGATCAGATTCAATAATTACAATAATCACAATTTTCCATAGAAATTGCATCATCTAAATTAATAGATCTTTTAGGAATATTTTTTAAAAAATTTCACAATTGTTCTTTTATAGTTTTATTATGATCAATCTCTATTTGGTAATCAGATGAATCCCAATTATCTCAGTAAAAATCTTTAAAATAATACACTTTTCATTCATATTCAGGAGAATATACAGATATCATACTCTTCCCTGTTAAATCACATTTTCTTTTATATAAATTTCTTTCATTTCTCCATAACATTCTCTTTATTTCTCTTGCTTTTGGAGATAGATTTGGACTTGGAATAGAAAATTTTTCACCATCATAAACTGGAGAAATTTTATCTAAAATTTCAAGTTCTTTTTCAAATACAGGAAAATCTTTTCAAGTCCATTTACAGACTTTCCATTCTGTAATTTTTTGTCATGATTTTTCGCTTATGTGTTTCCAGGTTTGTTTATTCATGGTATTTAAATTATATTTGTGATTTTAATTTTTTATATATTGATTTTTGTTGTTTATCAAAAGAGATTAATTCACAATTATAATTAAGTCCATCATAAATAACTCAAATATCAGCAAATGATATTTTTGTATCAATCAAATTATAATTATGAATATATTGTTGAATAGATGTTGAAGAATATATAATATTTAAAACTTTTAATGAATTAGAAAAATTATTTGATAATTTTTTTCATCATTTATATGTTAATATTGTAAAAGTTTCTTCTATTACAAAATCATTTAATACAATATCAACAAGCGTTAATTTTTTTGAAATAAGTATTTTTTTTGCTTTTTCATGATTTACATCAGTTACTAAAAACAATGCAACGAAAAAAGAAGTATCGATTATGTATTTCATTCTCTAATTTTTAACAAGTAATCATCATGTGTTTCACTTAAATTACTTTTTTTACTATAACTTTTTTCTATTGGAGAAATAAATTTATTAATAAAGGTGTTTCAATCCATTTTAATTTTTTTTCAAACAAATCATTTATTTAATTTAGGTGTTGTTTTCATTGTTTTTTATTACTAATAATGTTTATATTATATATTTACTTAATTTTAAATCAAATTTTTAATTACTAGAATTTCTTAATCTATTTTAAAACACAACTCTCAGAAAAAACATCATGCATCGAACTAGAACTTTTTAACTTAAAATTTTCATTCAACTCATCTACAAACATTGGATTAATTTGTTTTTTAATATTTGAATCAACTACTGGTAATTCAGACTTATAAGCGTTGTAATCAAAAGCTTGATTATCAATTGCGTACCAAAGATTGTTATCCATGGTAAACGTAGAAGGAAGTGTATTTCATCATACATTTACTAACTTTCTGATAGAATTATTAAAAGCAATAATGTTGTTTGAAAAAGTATTGTGGCTAGATTTTATAAAATCTGTTCAGCTAAGTGATACTGTTTCTTGAAGTATTCTGAATGCCCAAGTTCTTGGTTGGTAGATAATGTTATATGAAGCTTCACAATTATAACATCCAACAAAGGCAATTGCAGAATTTGTGTCTACAAATGTATTTTTAATTACTTTAAGATTTTTTGCTTCATAGTTTGTTCAATCAGATATTGATGGACGGAAATAAGCAAATCAAGTTGAACCTCACATATTTATTCATCTGTGGTTAACTTTTTTGAAAAAATTATTGGTAACTAGGATTTCACTCGTCCCTCATTTCATTTGAATAAAATTTGAACCAAGATTATAGAAACTGTTATCATAAATATAACCATTGTGGCATCAAACCATATCTATTCAGCTTCATCCAGTACTTCAATCTCTAAAGTTTGAATTAAATACATGAAAATCATCTACTCATGACATTTTTAAGCTATCATTATTACCTCAAGTTCAAATATTTTTAATTGTAAGATTATCAACAATTATATGATGTGCTGGAGTTGAATAATCTCATCAATCATCTAAATTTATTCAGTTTGCACTGGCTCAGCTAACTGTAAAATTTTTAAGAATTACATACTGTCCATTAACTATTTGCATTCCAGTAGTTCAACCAGAAATAATAGCTTCTCAATTACTTGGTCATTGAATTTTTATAGGATTTTGTTTTGTAGCTTGAAAGTTTGTAATATAATTTCAACCAGGATAAATTCATGCAGATAAATGGATAATATCTCATGGTTTTACATTTCTTATTGCATCTTTTAATGTGTTTGGAGTTACATAAACATCTCTCAGAAACGTTGCAGTTTTATCAAATCTATTTGTGTCGTTTACACATGTATTTTCACTTGATTGAGAATCATTAATGTTAGAATTATTTTCATCACTATCATTTTCAGAATTGTCAGTATTAAATATTTCTTCAATTAGTGTAAAATCATTAGGGTTTTTTAACGAATCAATATACTCAAGAACTTTATTTAAAACGTATTTAATTCTTGTATTATAGCTATATTTAACAACTAATTTTTTTATATTACTCTCTAAAATATTAATCTTTTCAAAATTTATTTTATGTATTTTACCAATTTTGTAGTTAATTTTGTTTACTATTTGCTTGTCTTTGTATGTAGGATTATAAGCGAAAGAGTAGTTTATGAATAATAGAGTAAGTAGAATGATTGAAAGTATTTTTTTAAGCATGATATAATAATTAAGTAATAAAATTAAATAACTTTTTTGTATTTTTAAACCCCTAAATTTAACTCCATTCTATCCATCCAGTGGATTTCTGGAAGTGGTAATGAATGTTTCATTAAAAAATCATATTCTATTTGTACAATTCTGTAATAATCTCCTTTTTCATCAACTATCACTTTTTTTAGTATTTCTGGATTTATTTCCCAATTTCAATTTTCATTGTATCATTGATAATCATTTAGGTCTGTTATTGTAATAATATCAGATCATTCAGGAATATCAGTTTTAATTTCTTTGTTTCTCCAAATATATCACTTTTTTTCTGCCGTTTCTTTTGAGAAATTTCATAGTATTCCAGCTATTGTGTCATTGAAATAGAATGGATTTATTTCTCATGGGAAAAAATCTCACAGGATTCAATCATTTTCCATTTTAGTAAATATTTTATCAGCTAGTATTTCCCATTCTTTTTTGGTATATTGTTTATTTAATATACAGTATGATTTATTTTTAAGTCAGATACATCATATGCAATAAGAGCATGTTTCCAAAAACATAGAATACATAATATTATGACTCCATCCTATTGTTAGTGAATTATATATATTGCTAGAATTTGCTCAGCACATATTTACTCCATAAATGTCTTTTATTCATTTTCAAATTATCATTGAATCATACCAGTTTTGGCCATCATTATTTGATCAACCGTACATTATATTCCTTCAGTTTTTACAATTAAATATAAAATTACCATTTTCAATATTTTCTGATTCTGTAATGTTTGTTCAAGTAACATTTTCAGTATTATATTTTTTTCAGTTTTTGTCTACTTTTTTATATAATTTTAAATAATTCTTTTTATCTTTTAATATTTCTTCTTTTTTCACTAAATAATCTTTTTTAGAATATTTTTTGTTTTCTATATAATATGAACTATTTTCTAAATCATTACATAATATACACTCTGTACATCAAGTAAGATTTGAACTAAAGTATATGTTATTAGAATTGTTTATTGAACTAGAATAAAATATATTGAATGAATTACTTATTCATACACATGAATACACATTGTTTGAATTTGAAACTACCCAAATAGAATTAAAAACATTCTTACAGAATTCACGAACCCTAAAACTATATAAAATATTCTCATTATCACGAGCTATTCAACTTGAAAGATATACATTTTTAGAATTAATTATCATGTCTGCATACCTTGTATTTTCATTTTTTCCTATTTGAATAATGTTATCGAGAGGAGTTTCTAAGAATAATTTTTGAAAATCATTAAAAAATCATTTATCTGATAAATAATCTTTAATGTTTTCTGTGTTTTCTCAATTATCTTTTTTAATTTGAACTCTACTAGTATCTGGATATCTACTAAATCACAATTCATTTTTATAATAAACAAGAGGAGTCCATGATCAAATTTCCATTAAAAAATCACGAAAATTTGTTTGCTTTCTTTTTTGTTTTATTTTGTTTTGAAAATATTTTAAATCTGTCATTATGTGTTTTTTACTTATTAAATATACCTCTCTAAATTTAGTAAATAGTTGTTTACAAATATTTCTCTCATTAGACTTACATCATTTAGTTCATAAATAGCAAGCACAGCTAAAATATAGTCTTTTTCTTTTACTTGAAGTAAAGATAAGACTCATAAATTATTTTTTAGTAGTGGTAGATTACAAATCATTCTTGATGTCCTTTTGTTTATATCTAAAAATATCTGAAAATATGGAATAAATACAAGAATAAATAGAGATTGCTCAAATGGATTTTTGATTTTGTTTAATTTTTCTAAAAAAATATTGAATTCTTCCTTTAACCTGTAAATATTATCAATGGGAGTATATTGACATCTACCAATTTCAACTATTTTTTCTCTAATTTTTCATAATTCTAATTTTGGTAATAGTCATTTTCATAATAAGCTATGAATTTCAAAGAAAGTTTTATCTTTAAATCATAATTTATTTTTGAAATGTACCATGTATTCAATTGTTTGTTTATGATTGATTATCATTTGTGTTTCGTCTTTTTGTTTATCTTCAGCTATCTCATTAAAATTAACAAGTACTTCAGTGTCTAAGTATGAATAAGTATTTCATTCTAATTTACTAGAAGCATAACTTAAATCAATAAGTAAATTTTCTAAACTCCTTCTATTTTCTTTGAAATAATTTGTGTTTATTTCTAAATTATCACTTGCATGTAACAATTTTTCTTTTTGTTTGTCTGATAAAAAACATGTTTTGTTAGGGATGTAGTTTTTTAGAAAACTTGGATTATATTTCTTTTTTTCTCTTTCAAAGAATGGTTTAGTTAGATAATTTTTTGAATATTCGCATCCTGATAATCTATAATAAGTATTTTTTCACTCAACTTCTTTTTCAATTTCTTCATTTTCAATTAGTTTATTTAAATTTCTAATTAATGTAGTTTCATTAATTTTAGAAAATTCTTTTTTTAATATACTAAATTGAATTTTTCAGGCTTCTTTTTTTATATAATCAAAAATTAAATCAATATTTTTCATAAAAATGCAAGTAATATATAATAAAATGCAAGTAATAATTTAGCTAAAACTAGGTTTTTCTTAGTTTTATTATATATTTTTTTGAAAAAAAGCAAGTAATAATTAGAAAAAATGCAAGTAATAACAAAAATGTTGCATAAAATGCAACATTTTTGTTGTTTTTTTTGCAACATAATGATTTTAAACCCCCAAATTTAACTCCATTCTATCCATCCAGTGAATTTCTGGAATAGGTAGTTTATGTTTCATTAAAAAATCATATTCCATTTTCATTATTTTATAGTAATTCCCTTTTTTTCAAATAATTACCTTATCAAGAATTTTTGGATCAATTTTCCAGTTTCAGTTTTCATCATATCATTGGTAGTTATTAAGTTCAGTTGAAAGAATTGTTTCTGATCATTCTGGAATATCTGTTTTAATTTTTTCATCTCTCCATAAATATCAGTCTTTTTCTACTTCTTTTTTTGTGAAATTTCAAAGTATTCAAGCCAGAGTATCATTAAAATTAAATGGATTTAGTTCTCATGGGAAAAATTCTCAAAGTATTCACTCATTTTCCATTTGTTCAAATATTTTTGATGCTAATTTATTCCACTCTTCTTTTGTATATTGTTTATTTAGAATACAATATGATTTATTTGTGATTCATATACATCAAATGCAATAAGAGCATCATTCTAAGAAGTATGAATAAAATACATTAGAACTAGATCCAACTTGAGCTGATAGGTATAAATTGTTTGATCAGTCTCAACATCATGAAATTCAATAAAAACTATCTCATCATCATCCTCAACCAGGACAAACATCATAAAAATCCTCATTTCATTCAGCTGATCAACAAAAAACTACATTTCTTCAATCCTTAATATTATTAACATAGTTTCAGTTAATAATATCTTCTGATTGAACTATAAAATTCCCTTGTATATTTGTACTAGAATGATTTTTTCAAATAGAATCAATTTTTTTATAATAATTTAAAAACTCATTTTTATTTTTTAATATTTCTTCTTTTTTCTTAAAATATTCTTCTTTTTGATACTTTTTATTTTTAATATAATATTTACAATTATCTAAATCATTAGAAAAAATACATTCTGTGCATCATGTTAAGTTACTTGAAAACCAAATATTATTTGAGTTGTTAATATATGAAGAATAAAAAACTTTGTAAGATGTTAATACTCATCTTGCAAAATAGATTGTAGAGCTACCAGTATATACATACATAGAATTATATATATCTGTATTATTTCATCTAATCATAAAACTATAAAAAACATTTTCACAATCTCTGATTATTATACTGCTTAAATAAGCATTTTTTGAATAGAGTGGTGCATCTGAATAGTCACAATTTGAATTAACTCAAAATTGTAATAAATTAGGAAATTTAATGCTTTTTAAAAGTTTTGAATAATTATTAAAAAAATCTTTTTCAAAATTATAATCTCTACAAGTAGTTTTTATTAAATCATCTCTACTTTCATTAAATCCTTTTATTGAACAAATTTTTACTCTATCAGTATCTGGCCACCTTGAAATTAATCCATTATTTCTATGAAAAACAAGAGGTGTCCAGCTCATAATTTCCTTAACAAACTGTTTAAAATCTGTATTTTTTCTTGATTGTTTTATTTTATTTTTGTAGTGATTTAGGTCCATTTTTATTAATTATTTTTATATTTAAAAAAAGTATGATTTTTGAAATTATACTTTTTTTAGCTTAAATATCAATAGAATTATGTATTTTCTATTACCCAAAATACAACTCCTTCAATTTCGGATTATTTTTTACTTTCTTGTAATCTCAATCTAGAATTATTTCTCAATCATTCATAACTATTAATCTATCAACAAAATCTCATAACCAAACAAAATCATGTTCTACTATTATTACAATTTTTCATTTTTTTAAGATTTTTTTTATTAACTTTGTGACTATTCATTTTAATTTTGGTGATACTCCAGCTGTTGGTTCGTCTAGTAGGTAAATTTTTGTATCTTGAAGATATAATCTAGCTATTTCTAGTAGTCTCATTTGTCATCATGATAAATCAGAAGCTTTATTATTTATTTTTTTAAATAAATGTAATTCTTTAAGTATTTCATGTATTTCTTTTTTAATTTTTTTAGGTAAAAAACTTAGAGGAAGAAATTTTATATAAAATGGTAATTGTGATGTATAAGCTAGAGCTAAATTTTCAAATAATGTTAGATCTTTAAAAATTCAGGAATTTTGAAAAACTCTTCAAATTCAGTGAGTTGCTCTTTTTTGGGTAGATAAATTTTCAATATTTTTTCCAGATATACTTATTTCTCATTTATTTTGTGTATTAAAACCATTTATTGTATTTAATAAGCTAGTTTTACCACATCAATTTGGTCAAACAATACCAATTGCTTCTCCGGATTTCACATTGATATTTATATTTTTTAGAATATCAATTTTTCATACTCACCAGTATAAATTTTTTATTTTAAACATAATTTTTTTTAATTAAATTTCTCTTCAGAAATTAGTAAATTTAAACACAATAAAGCTTGTTAACATGATAACTAATCAAAACACCATTTCCCTAAAATATCAGATTTGTGAAATATCAACTACTTTGAAAAATCTTATATATTCGTAAAATCAAATAACTAGTAGTGATATTATTAATGTCCATAAATTTCAAAATTTGTATGAAATTAATGAAATAATTAAGATTATATTTACCATTACAAACCAAAATGTATATGGATCTATATACATATGATAAAATCAATATAAATTTCATCAAAGTGATGCTAGAAAAGTAGTTAATAAAATCATTCACAATTTATAGAAATTTGGTTTAATTCATAGTGATTTCAGGCTTAATTCATTCTCTCACCATCATTTTAAAATTTTGAAAAAAAAAGATTTTTGAATAAAAAACAATATTATTAAAATTATTATTGATATAATAAGATATATCCAAAAGAAACTTTCTATAGAATCAATAGTATAGCTTCAAATTAAGTTTTGAGTTTTTAATGATAATCAAAATATTCATCAAGTTAATTCTTGAGTATTTTTTACTATTTGTAAAAATATCATATATATTGCTAAGGTTCATATCACAAAATATACACTATTTAATTTTGAGGATAAGAATAGTAATAGAAAAGTAATTGGTATTGAGCCAATAAAAGCTAATATAACTGATACTGTTAACGATGTTTCATAGTTGTTGTTTAATATAAATCACAAATAAGTAGAAAAAATAATTATTCATATATATGATAAATCCAGAGTTGATCTAATTTTTAAAAAGAACTTAAATCAAGAACTGATTATGAAAAATATTATTGATAATATTGATATGTGATAAAAAAATTCTATGCTCATTATATATTTCTAAATTTTAAATTAAATAATCATGTTGGTTTAAAGATTAATATTAACAAGATTATTATTAATACAAGAGATTCCTTGTATCAAACTGGAAGTCATATGTTTATAAATAATATATGTTCTAATAAAACATATAAAAATGATCAAACAAACAAATATTCTATTTTATTTACTCATACTATTATCATGATTCAAATTCATTTTATTAGAAAAAATGTATTATCGTCTGGATTTATTGAAGAAGTTGATAGTATTATATATGATGAAATAAATAGTAGTAAAAAGCTAATAATAATGGTTCAAGTTTTTATTAATCATGTTCTTACTCATAAACTATTTATTATTGAATCGTTTTCTCTAATTGCTTTTAATGTTTTTCAAAAAAAACTTAATTTATATAAATAATATACCGAAACAATTAATAAGAATAATATTATAAATAATCACAATTCACTGATTTTTCAAGTATTCAAACTTATTGTATTTGGTCAATAAATAAAGAAAAGAAAATTTCAAGCAAATATAGAAAAACCTAGTGTAAATATTAAACCAAATAATTCTCTTTTTTTAGAGCTCTTGAAAAACTTGTAAATAGAATAATCTAGTAGGTAAAATACTATTATGGATCAAATAAAAGTTATAAATATTCAAAAATCGAATCATAACGTTAGTATGTGATGAATAATATAGCTTATTAATACTAAAAACATTCAAGTAGCAAAATTTAAGTATTCATTGTTATTGAAAATATTTGTAAGAACAAATGCTATTGATCCATAAATAATAGTATTTTGTAAAATGTAATTTAAATCCATTTTTATTTAATTAATAACTTATTTTTTCCGTACCTCAAGGTATAATTTTTTCAATAGAATATTTAAGACCTACAGCATCTCATTTTGAATCTATGTAATATTCACCAAAATATCATTGTCTAGGATTTGCTTTTGTAATAGAATCTAATTCTTTTTTTAATCACTCACTATTTGTTACTCATTTTTTTATACTATCAAGCATAAAATCAACTGCTTCTTTTTCTAAGTAAATAAAACTAGCATCAAAATTTACTTCATATTCTTTTTTGAAATCTTCTAAAAATTCAATTCATTTTGGAACTACTGATGCTTCTGAATCAATATTGACTTGAATAAATCAGCTCATATATTCTTCTCATAATCATTCTCTAATTGGATCACTTGAAAAGAAATAGGCTCAAATCACATTTTCTTTTCCATATTCTTCTATAAGTCACTTATCTTTTAATGATTTTATTACAGATATAACAGTTCAATCTGTTTGATTTAATAGTATCAAGCTTTCTGATTTAGTTTTTTTGATATTATTTGCAATTATTCAGAAATCTTTTTCACTTGAATCAAAATTTATTTCTAAAGCTATTTCTCATGTATATAATTCTTTTAATTTATCTGCTAATGCTTTAGCGTAATCAGTATTTTCAACAATTAGAGTGATTTTTTTATATTTTTTATTTAAATATTCCGATAATCAGCTTCATGCGTGCGCATCATTCCAATATCTATAAATATATTCTCCTATATCACTTATTTCAGGTGAACTAGAAGTTGGTGAAATCATTACGATTTTTTTAGCTTCAGCTATTTTTCAAGCAGCTATAGTTTCAGATGAACATATTCAACCAAGAATAAAATTTACTTTATCTACATTTATTAATTTTTGAGTTGCAGATATACTATCTTTTCAGTTACATTTTGAATCTTCAATAATTAATTCAACTTTTGTTTTATTGTTTTGTTTATTATAATCATCAACTGATTTTTTATATGTATTAACTGCGTCTTTTCAATAACTTGATGCTCATCAACTAAGAGGTGCTAATACTCAGATTTTTATTAGATTTTTTTCTGTTTTTATTTTACTTGTATTGTGTTTTATTATATTATCTGTATCTGTTTTTGTTGTTCAACAACTAGTTAGGGTTGATAATGTAAATAATGTAATAAATAAGTAAATAATAGTTTTCATTTGTATATAGGTTTAGTAATAAAATACAAATAAACTATAATTAATAAAAGTCAAATGTAAAGATTACTACCTAAAAAGCTGTTGTAGAATACTTACAACAGCTTAAGTAATTCTTTTGAAAATTTCTTTGAATCATTTAAAAATCACTGATCAAAACCGTATTGCATAAATCATTCTCAATGATAATAACTAGAATAATCGCTAAAAAAGTATTTTTTTCTGTTATATTCTAAAATATTTAAATTATTTGTAACTCATCATTTTTTGTAGCTTCAAATCAATTTAATATCAATTTTTTTACGATCTCTTGGAATGTTACTACTTGATTCTTTATCTAAGTCTATAGTATTTTCAGTTATTTCTTTCAAATTGATTTTTAGTCTTTCTGAAAAATTTTTATTAATAAAAGCAAGTTTTTCTTGTAGTCACCAATTTTTGATTTCATCTAAAGTAAACTGTCACTCATTAATTAATGATACTAACTTTATTTTTATATTTTCCTCAATTTCAAAAAAATTATCTCATAGACTATTTCAAATTACTATAATGCTTGTAATAACATTACTTATTGGGCTTGATAAATAATCTAGTGAAATTTTTTTTCATGTTCAAATATTAAATTGATCATATATTGTATTTCTTGCAACTATATATTGTTTTTCAGTATATGGTCATTTATATCATGACAATAAAGAATAAGATGAATTGTGACATTGGTGTGTTCAAATATCATAAGTTATTCATTTATTATCTGTATATTCTCAGATTTCATTTATACAATTATTCTTTAATTCAATTGGATTTTCCTCATTGTAGTTATATGTATTTTTAAATGCATTTTTCTGATCATCGTATCTTAAATATTCATTATCCACATTGTATCAATGAGATAATAAAGCAGTCTTGCTACGAGGATTTTTTAATACTTTATCTATAAATCTTATATATGGTTTAACTCATTCTGAATCAGTCACGTATGGGTATTCTCATAAATCTATCATTTCTAAAATAAAGAATAGTTGTAATTCTTTTTTAGTTATATTTCATTCTCAATATCTTCATTCAAAGTATCTTCAAACAGTATTTCATGTATTTTTTAAAAAGCTTATTTTTTCTTCATCAGTTTTATATGTATTAGACATAATAGCCTTGAAGTATGTATGTATATTTTTATGTTTTAATGCATCTGTAAGCACTAAATCTATTCTTTCATCAAGATTATCTTCTTGTTTTGTTTTATACCATGATACACTTCATGCTGTTGATCAAATAAGTAAAGAAGCAGCTAGAGTTGTTTTTAGACCTATTATTGAAGCTTTTTTTAAAAAATTTTTCTCTGATTCTTTTCTATCTAACTCTCTTTTTATTTTTTTACTACTTATGTGTATTGCATTAAATGAAGTTTTTTTTCAATTATTATTTAGTTTTTTTTCTATGAATTGATTTATTTTATTAATTGATTCTATATGATTATATTTTCAATTAATAATATCTCTTATAATCGCATCGTATCTTTCTTGTCTTCTTTCTCACCCATGAATAGGGATTCAGTTTATATAATCAGTTAATCTAAATGCAATTTCAATAAGTGAATAATATTGTCATTTTTCATCATTAATTTCCTTTACTTTTTGTGGTCTAGTTCATTTAATTTTATTAAAAAATATTTTGTTTTTTCCACATGCACTATATAACATTTTTGCAATATCAAGTGAAGTAAAATCATCTGATAATTCTAAATTTGATGAATTATGATCTAATCAATTTAATCATTGTTTTTCTATAGTATCAAAAAGCACTGAATGTCTTGTAGATGTATTTATAATATTTATTTTTTCTTTATATTTCTTAAATCTTTTTTTAATTATATTTTCAATAAATGTAATTTGTTCTTCAGTTGTCATATTATTGTCATTATTTCATTGTCAGTTCATTATTTTGTTTACATCTGACCCTACTTCAATATCAATACTTCAATTATCATTAAGTAATGTTATTAAATTTGCAATAGCTCAAATATAAAATTCTTCTGAATAAAATTGATCATTATCTTGTTTTTTTGTTTGTCATACGTAAAATTTAAAATTATTTGATTTTAAATTAAGATTATTTTTGATATTTGTTTCTTTTCAATTTTCATAGTAAGACAAAATACCAGGAGTTTCTTTTACAACTTCTGCTAGATTTAGAATATATTTTCAAAATTTTGAAAATGATGTGTATGCTTTACTATTAATAGACATTTTTTTTATTTTGTTTTTATTTTTTGTATGCTTTCCAAATTAAATTGAACATGCTTTTAAGTCATTTGCTTAATACCTTGCTTTCAATTATTAATCAATAAATTTCATCTTTTTTATAGCTTAAAACAGCTATTTTATTTCAATATATTACTATTTCATTTCACATTTCAAATATTGGGTCATCAATTATCAAAGTATTATGCTTATCAAGATGATAACTTGTATATTTTGATTTATTATCAGCTATAATTGCTTTAGTAGGTTTTTTTTGAGTTTTCCTGTATTCAATAAACTCATTAGAAAAATATTCATCAAATCTCTTATCCATATCTGATGTTCAGACAAAAGTTAGAAATGATTCATCAATATGATCTCAATAATCAATAATTTCTTTAAATAGATTTTTAACTCTATCAAATCCTTCATAAAAATAAATTTTTGGTTTATTTGAAAAACTATTAGAAATTGCAAGTAATTCAGGCATCATTTTTTCTAATTTGTCATATTTATTTTTTTCGTTTTTAAGTAGCTCTTCAGGTGAAATAGCTGAAAAATATTTAACTCAATCTTTGTGTATTTCTGAAACTACTCATCTTTTCTGTAATTCTTTTAGGATTGAATAAGATGTTACCCTGTTTTCTCAAGCTTTTCTTGCAATCGAACTAGCAATAGCATTACCTAACTCTAAACAAGCTAAATATACTTTAGCTTCCCTTGTAGAAAATCAAAAATCTTTAAGTGTATTTATTAGCATAATAGTCGTAAAAAATAGTTGTAGATAATGTTCTACAACTATTTTAGCATATAAAGTGTTATTTGTCAATGATATTAATTATCTAAATTTTATCTATACATAAACTCCTGATATTCCTCATGAGAACACACCTTCCACTTAGGTTTATCTTTATAAACAGTCAATATATACTCTCAACTTAAATCTGATTTTCATAAATACATTTGCCCGATTGGTCTTTCATTAATCAATTCATCTATTCTTTCTTCATGATGAATTCTAGGTAATGGTAATCATTTTTTTCTTAAAAAATTTAGTTCTTGAGGTATTATTTTAAATGGTCTTCATGATTTTTCGCATATTATAGTTTTTCCTAATATATCATCTGTTGTTTCGTTAATATTTGGTAAATCTTTTGCTTGTATTATTTCAGCATTTTCAGAAATATTTATTTCTTTATCATTTGTTCTCCATTTGATTTTTATTTTTTCTTTTCATCATAAATCCAGTTCTGCGTTTGTTATGAAATCATTGCTAGATAATTTCACAGCTCAAATAGCATTTTTATCTATTATTTCTTCAGTTCAATCTGGATAAATAACTTTTTTTACTTTAAAATAGTCATATGCTAGTGTGTCATTATATGGATATAGAGAGTAATCAAATCATAAATAATCTCACCATTTATTTTGTTTTTTTAGGTCTGAAATTATTTGTTCTTTTAATATTAAATATTCTTCTTTTGTATATTTTTGATTTAAAATATAATATTTTTTATTTCTTAATCAAACACAAAACATACAATTTTCACATGCATCTAAATCAATAGAATAGTAAATGTTTTTAGAATTATTTACATAAATACTAAAAAAAAGATTATAAATATTTTCTCAGAAACTTGCTGATCAAATAGCATTTTCTACATTTCCTCATGCTTCTACTGAGTTGATTAACCCTACACTATTATCATCTTTTGATACTCAGATATTAGAAATATTTATTGAATTTTCTGTTTTTATACAATCAAATACTCAGATAGAATTTTTTGAATAAAAAGTGTTTTCTCATACTACTCACTGAGTATTATTCATATTTATTCACGCTTCTACGTAGTTTTCTTCTAAAAATTTACTGTAATGTTTTTTTAGTTTTTTAAATTCTTTATAATCTTTTATTCTATATAAAATATCAGCTTTAATTTTTTTGTATTCATCTTTAGTGTATTGTTTATTAAACACCATATATGATGCGTTTACCTGGTTACAGCAAAAAATACATTCAGTACAATTGTTCATATCTCTTGCAAATAAAAGATTACTACAATCAACAGAATTATTGCAGTATGAGAGATTATGAGAGTTTCATATTGTAGTTGAGTATAAAATATTTGAAGAAGAAAAAATATTATAAGAATTAAATATGTCTTTTGATCAACCGTGTATACTGAAAGAATAATAAATATCTTCGCAATCAGTAAAAACACAATAGCTTAAATACAAATTTTTAGCCCATCAACAATGACTAGCATATTCTGCATTTTCTAAGGAAGGATAGATAAGTCTTGATGGTTTCGGTGAATCTTCATATATTTTTTTTAATTGAGAAAATATATTTTTTCAAATATTTTGAGAAAAATCAAGAGCGTAATCATCAATAAGTATTTTTTTATATTTTTTGGCTTCTAGTACCTTTCATCTATAATCAGAAGATAAAACTGAAATTATATTTTCTCATGATTCTGAATCTTTTCTTGAATATAGGTGTTTATCATTAAAGTATGAATTTAGCATTTTAAAGGTGCAAGTAGAGCATTGCTCTGTCTCCTTAAATCAATGTTTATCAAGTAGTTTTTTCTCAATATCATATATTGGAAAATCACTACCGCAATATTTGCATTTTTTAATTTCTAGGATTTTAATATCAGTTCATTTGATTAATTTTTGAAAATATTTGTTCATTTTTAATTAATAAAAAACAATTAAATTTTATTTATTTTAATTGTTTTTTGTGTTTATTCAAGTTTATATCAACGGTTCAGCAAAATCATTCAATTTTTCAACAACATCTTTTTGTTCTTTCATTACTTCTTTTTTAGCTTCTGTTAAACTTCTATTGTATTTATTTCTTGATGATTTGTATAGTTTATCAATGAAATCTTTTGAAATATCTGTATCTGGAACAAAAACACTTCTTAGTGAGAATGGATCTTTTACTTGCCCGTCTACTAGAAGTTTACAATAAAATTCTCTTTGGTTTAGGTTTGCTAGGTCATATGCTCATAAAAATGGATCAAAGTGGTTTTGCATAATCATAGCGTCTTCACTTGATATTCTAAAACTTACAAGTGTTCAAACATTTCAGAATAGTGCGTCACTTATATTGTCAGGTATTTGTTTTATAAATTGGTGGGCAACTGATAGACTTAATCAATACTTTCTGGCTTCGGATAGTATTTCGTTAAAGGTTTCAGTAGCAAAGTTTTGGAACTCATCAACGTATAGAAAAAATGGTATTCTTTCTGCTTTTGTAGATCATTGTCTTCACATTGCTGCTTGGAATATTTTTGTTACAAACATTGCTCATAGGAATCACATTATTTCTTCTTGCAGTTTTCATTTTGGGAGTTTAACTAGAAGGATTTTTTTGTTATCCATCATTTCTCTGAAATCTAGTTTATTTTCGTGTGATGAAAATATATTTTTTAATATATCAATACTTAGTAGTTGTCATACTTTATTTAGTATAGGCATTATTGCTTCAGTATTAAATTGTTGACTCCATCCAGCAAATTCATTTGTCCAGAAATTACGAACAACGTCATCTTCTATAGCATCAATCATTTCATATCTAAAGTCTTTGTCAGTCAGGGCTCTTATTATATCAAAAAGAGTAGAATTTTCTTTATCTAATAATGCTAAAAATATCATTCTAAGTACATGTTCTAGTTTTGGATTCCAGTTTGCTCAGAAGAATTTTTTAAATATATCAATAAATCATTTTGCAAGTACTTGTTTACTTTCATTATCTCATACATCTAGTGGATTAAAACAAAATGGAAATGCTTCATCTGTAGGATCAAAAATAATAACGTCATCTATTCTGTTTTTAGGAATATGTGTCATAATATCCTCAACTAAATCTCCATGTGGATCAATTATTCAGATTCATTTTCATTGTTTTAGATCATCAATCATTAGGCTAGATAGGAATCTTGACTTCCCTGTTCATGTTTTTCAAACTACATATAAATGCCTTAGCCTATCTTCGTCAAGTATTCAAACTGGAACTTTGATACTT
>CAZGNU010000009.1:21379-35364 GCA_964527325.1 uncultured Candidatus Peribacteria bacterium
ATAATCACTTGTTCAGATTATATTTACATTTTTGGGATAATTTTTAGCAGTTCTTTCACCATTTTTATCTGTATTAAAATCAAAAATAGGTGCTCAAATCGGCAATGATAATTTTTTTGAAGTTACTTTTAATAGTGAAGTTTCATTTTTTGGATTTTGAGGAAAATGAAAAATTGAAGATATTTCTTCAGGAGTAAACATATATTTTTTAAACTTTCTTACGTTTATTTTTCAGTCGCTTCATTTAACTACATTATCATGAATTTTTAATTTAAATTCGTTAAGTGGGTAGTTTTTAAAAACAGTAAAATTGTTAAATAATGCTCTTAATTTTCATTTTGCAATATCTTTTGTTTCTCATTGAACGACTATATATAGTTTTGTTTCATATAGTTCTTGTTCTAGTTTATATTTGAAATATTTTTGTCACAAATTTTTCCGTCCTTTTTGAATCTTATGATTAAAAAGGTATTTAAAAAAGTTAAAAAATAGTTTTATTTTAAATAATCTATACCCTATTTTTGATTTAATAAAAAACTTAAAACTTTCTCATACAATTGGTTTTACATCACAATATATTCATACTTTATCTTTTATTACTCAAAAGTGTTCAAAGCTTCTAAATGTATTATAAATAAATTCAGTAGAATCAGTTGTAGAATACTTAAAAGGATAAAACCAGTTATTTTCCAGCTTTATTTCTCAAATAACAGATCTACTTGTATCAAAATCAAAAGCTCATTTATTATCAGGTATTAATTGAAACTCATTAAAATAACTATAAAACTGTGATTCAAATGTTGAATATGTAGTATCATCACTCGTAAAACTATAAAAAGTCTCTCCTCATGAATAATTTATTCAGAAAGTCATTTTTTTATCTTCTAGAGTTTTAGCAACAAATTCTAGAAAATCCTTTACATACGTTTTTCATTTATCGTATGAATGATATACTTTTAATAGGTGTGTCTTTAACATTTACAGTAAATAATTTTTTAATTGTATTTAGTGTACTATTTTTATCTTAAAAATCAAGGTAACTAAAAATATTTTTGTATTATTTTGTATATTATACCATAAAAACAACAAAACACAAAAAAAATAACCCAATCCTGAATCCTTTCCCTTAATTCTAAGGGTAAGGGGCTACATATACTTAACTGCTACCTCCTTCCATTAGGCTTAAGGGAAGGAATTCAAGGATGGGTTACTTAATGAGAATTTCTTACAAAACTTCATCACTTATCTTATTATAATCAAAGATTCCTTCACCTTTAAAGAATCTGTTTAATTCTTTTTCAGCAGTTTCAGGAGTGTCTGAAGCGTGAATGATGTTTGCGTCAATTGTAAGAGCAAAATCACCTCTTATTGATCCAGGTAAAGCTTCCATTGGATTAGTAGCTCATGTTAGGTTTCTAACAGTTTTAATGGCTTCTACTCATTTAGCAGCAATAGCAACAACAGGAGTTCTTTGCATATACCCTTTTAACATTGGGAAGAAAGGTTTATCCATTAGAAAATCATAGTGTTCATTTATGATATCATCATTTAATTGCATCATTTTAAGACCAACAATTTTTAATCCTTTAGCTTCTAATCTAGAAATAACCTGTCCAACTAGACTTCTCTCAATTGTATCTGGTTTTAATAATATTAACGTAGTTTGCATATTTTAAAATATTTAAATTATAAATTAACAAAAAGATTATATGGATTTTTTTTGTTTTGCAAGAAAAAGTTAGAATGTTTTGAATTGACTTCTAAAAAATATTACATATAAAATATGTAGGCTAAAAATAGACATTAAATATATTAAATATAATAAAAAGGAGGTATAAGAAATGTATTCAGCATATTTGAGATGGATAGGAAAATATCTGAGTCCAAATCAGATAACCGTTATCAGGGCCTTCTTCATTATACCAGCAGCATTTTTTTGGTATAGTGGGGATCTAATTAAGGAATATGTTGCCATTTTTATTATGGTTTTGTCATGGTATGGTGATCATTTAGATGGAGCAGTTGCTAGAGCTTGTGACCTTGAGAGTGATATTGGAAAGTGGCTTGATCCACTTATAGATAAAGTAGTTTTTTATTCTACTATTGTTATCTTTCTGTATCAGGCAAATAAGATTGCACTTTTAGTAATCCTAGTTCTTGATGTTATATCAACATTTGTACGATCTAATAAAGAAGGATTAGTTGAAGGAGCTAATTGGTATGGGAAATACAAGCTTGGAACTCAAGTTGCTGCGTGTTTCGTATTTGCTTTAGCAAAAGTTTTAGATAATAATAGTCTTGTCGTTGTAGCAAACAATATAATATTTGTTTCTATAGTACTTGCTATTATATCAGTTTGCCTAAGAGTCAAGGTATATAGATGGTTGCCTAATATTTTAAGTATTGGTAATGGTTTATGTGGAATAGTCTCAATGTATTATTCATACAATCAAGACTTTAAAATGGCTATTAATCTGATTTTTGTTGGTATGTTTTTAGATGTACTTGATGGACCAATAGCAAGAAAGCTAAAGGTTGAGTCAAAAATAGGAATGTATTTTGATGATGCTGCTGATGGAACCACTTTTGGTTTTGCTGTAGGATTTCTGATTTTAACATATCTTAACTACAGTTTGGCAGGTTATATCTTAGCAATCCTATATACTGCTACTGTTATTATCAGATTAATAGATTATACAAAAACAAAAAATAATCCAGAATTAGCTCCTCCTAAAGGATACTTTCGTGGATTTCCAAGTCCAGCAGGTGCTGGTATGGTTTGTGTATTTGTACTTTTTTTAGTGAGTCCATATTTATTAATGTTTATAGCTATCTTTGCTTCGGCTTTAATGGTAAGCTTTAAATGTAATTGGATCCACTTAAATCAGGTAATTCCAAAGATTCTCGGTAAAAATCCGATTTTAATTGCTATAGTTGTGATTTTTGCAATAATAGTGAAGTTCGAATTCTTTTTATTAGTAAGTTTAATAGCTTACACTGCCTCGCCTATATTACGAGTGCTGAAAAGATAAATTTTGACAAAATAGACACCCATATGGGTGCCTATTTTCTTTAAAATTATGTTTTATTCATCTTCCCATTTTATATTTTGATATTTGTATTCCAAAATTTCATCAGGTACATGTATTATTTCTCATTCTTTGCATAGAATGAAGTAATAAAATGCTTGTTTTATTGTGTCTATACTTGTAAGTTCATCATTGTGTCATTCTGATATTACACTAAAAATCATATGATTACTGTCATCAAAAAATACTAATTTTTTTAATACTTTTGAATCACTATATTTATCTTGAGCATTTGAACTATATGCTATTAACTTTAAGTCATCTATATATTCATACTTATCTTTCAATTTATTTTTTAATAAACTAATAAAACTATCAAATATTCAGTTTTTATCTTGTTCTAATGAATGATCATCTCAATCAATTTGAATGCTGATTTTAGTTGTTTTTAGTTTTCATTTGTTATCAATTTTTGTATTTATATCTATTTCTCATAATCATAAAAAATCATTTATTTCTTCTTCTATTATTTTATCACTATAATTACTTATTTGATATGACTTTATTAAAAATGAAGCAATATCATGAGTATAATCTAGTCATTTTTGAGTTTTTAAAAATTTTAGACTTCCTTTTACTAATTTTTCTTGTTTAGTTTGGTTTATTGCGTGGAATAAAAATCATTTTCTTAAATAAAATAAAACATTTTCTTTTCAAGCACTACTTGTTAATCCTGGATAATTTTTTATATTTAAAATTTCCATTAATTTTTTTGAGAATACTGAATATGAATCAGAGCTTTTCTTTAAGGCTCAAACATGCATTCATGCTGCATGACAGAATAATTCAGGATTAAATACCCGATCTTTTTTATCTGTAAATTCTCATGTTAATAATTTTCTAGTTTGTATATATGTTGGAACCAAATTTTTCCATAATTCTTCACTGTTTTTACTTTTTCAAAAGACATTTATTCAATAATCTTCTAAAAGAGTCACAAATAGTATTGCAAGAGGTGAATTCCCTACTCTTTCTCAGGCATATCAAAAATTTCACTGTACATGTGATACGTTTCATGTAGATAATCATCTAATAATACTTTCAGTTGTATTATGTTTGTCTTCATGTAAATGAAGTCAAATTTTTCATTTTAATTCTTCTGAAATATCTGGTGAAATATTAGAATCACATAATTCATTTATTATTTTTTCAATTCTTATTGGTGAAGTTTTTCATAGAGTATCACATAAAACTATTTTTTTAGCTCAAGATTGTAAGCAGATATCTATACATTTTTTTGAATAATCACTATTTTCATAGTATCAATCAAAAAAATGTTCCATATCTATGATTACTTCTTTTTCATTTTCTAATAAATATTCTATACTTTCTCTAATAAGCTCTAAATTTTCTTCTTCAGTTATTTTGAGTACATTTTGTACTTGTGATGTACTACATTTCACAAAAATAGTTACGATTTCTGAATTTGATTCTAGTATATATTTGTAATGTTCAGCAATATTTCTATTTGGTAATTTAGACGATCAAAAAGATGCGTATCAAATTTCATTAGCTTTTAAAAAATTAAACTTATCCTGTTCGTGTTCAGTTGCTCAAGCATATCATCACTCAATTATTCAATTAATTGCTTTTAAATAATATTCTAATAATGAAATTACTTTTATCTGATTTTGAACAGAAGGACTATGAAATGGATTTTGTATTCCATCTCTTGTATCTGTAAAATACCATTCTACACTTTCTATTGCATTATAAATATTATTTAATTTTTTTTTATCTAAATCCAATGGATTAAATAATCACGTATTTTCTACTTTTTCTACTCAAAAATTCTCTATTTTATTGTTCATAATTTATTATATTAGTTATTAAAAATAAAAAAACCTTTCATTGTAAGAGAGGTTTAAAGAAATATTAATATTTTATTACTTCAAAAATTTCCTCTCCATATGGGACAAGATAATTATTAAAATAATGTTTTTATTAAATAGCATTTATTTTTTTATTAAATAGCATTTATTTTTTATATTAAATGTTATATGTATATATTATAGCATATTTGTAAATGTCAATTTTTTTGTGGAGAAAAGAATAAATCTATTTTTTAAACATATACCCTTCTCCTCTAATATTATGTACCCGTTCATCAATTCAGAATGGTTTAAGTGATTGCTTTAATCTAAGAACATTTACTCTAAGGTTTCTATTAACAGTGAAATCTAAGTCTCACCAGATTTTTGAAATTAGGTAGTGTTCTGTTAAAAGTATTTCTTGATTTTTTAGTAAAATAGATAGTAAATATTTATTTTTTTTTGTGAGTTCTATTATTTGGTCATTAAAATAATATTCATTTTTTAATAAACTATATGATAATCATTTATAGCTTATTTCACTATTGTTATTCAAATTTAGATCGCAAAAATATGTTTTGAACCATTTAAATACTCTTAGTTCAAGTTCTTTTAGTCTAAATGGTTTCACGATATAATCATTTGCTCAATGATCAAATGCTCTTTTTAACCATGCTATATCGTTAAATCAGCTAATTATTACAAGAGGAATATTTATATGTTTTTCTCTAATGATTTGTAGTATATCTATTCAATTTTTAGATTTTTCATCTCATAGTAAAATATCAATTAATATTAAATCATATGATTCTATAATAGCTACCTCATTTATGAAACCTAAATAGGAGTCTAAGATTTTAATTCTATTTGATAAAACTTTTTTTTCAAAGACTTTTTTAATGTTTTGTGATAAGTATATATCATCTTCAATAATAAGAATATTCATAAGTAAAAAAATATATCTATAATTCATAAAATATATTTAAAAATCTTACTTATACAACTTATGTTTTTTCGGTATTGTTATTGTAAATTTAGCTCATCATAATTTTTTAGAATTTTCTGCTTCAATTGTTCAATAATGCATTGTTACAATTTTTTTACATAGATATAATCACATTCAAATTCATACTGATGACAATTCTCATGTGAAATATTTTCAAAAAATATTATTTATATCATTGGTGTTTAATCAATCTCAATTATCTTCTATTGTTATTATTACTTTTTCAATTTTTCTTATACATTTTATAGATATTTCTAAATTTTTATTATTTGAATATTTTATTGAGTTATATATTAGGTTATCAATTATTTGTGTGAATTGTACTTTATCTATTTCTATATATCAGATTTTTTCATCAATATCTAGGCTAATTTTAATTTTTTTATTTTCTTCTTTATAGCGGTCTATTTCGTTTTCAAAAAGAATATTTAAATCAATTTTTTCGATGAATAGTTTAATGTTTTTCAGGTCATATTTTTCAACAGTAAATATTTTATTAACTAGGTCTCATACTTTTAGTAGCTGCTTATTTAAAATATTTAATTCTTTTTCTAATTTTTCTTTTGGTATTTCTCACTCATTAAAATCATCTATTATAGAGTCTATTTGAAAGATTGCACTTCAGACTGGAGTTTTAATTTCATGCGATGACATAGAAATAAACTCTCTTTGTCTACTTAATAATGAATTGTATCTAAGCGTTTTTTCGTCAACTTTTTTATCCAGGTTTATACTTAATTCATTCATTTTATGATATATTTTCATATATCTTATGTGTCACACAAGGTATCAAACAAAATCTTTTATTGTTTCTATTTCTTCTGAGAAGTATTGGTCTTTAAATGGTTTATGTCATATTTCAAAGAATCATATTATTTCTCTTTTATTATTTATTAATGGTAATATCAAATTACTTTTCTTTTTTAATTGATGTTTTAATTTTTTCTTATCAAACTTGTATTTATTTTCTTCTATAAATACTATATCGTTGATGAACACATCTCTAGATGAGTCTTTATTAAAATAATTATATAGTTCTAATCTATCAGCTTTTCTTTGAAATACTCTTATATTTACATAACTAATTTTAAATAGCTTTTCAAATTTTATTAGTAAAAAATCATTTAATTTATCCAAAGTCATTATAAAAGGGATCTTTGATTTTAGTTTAGTGAATTCAAGTTTAAATTTGTTTAGTTCGGTGTTTTTAAGGAAAAATTTACTTAAGTAATTATACAAAATAAGAAAAATACCAATACCTACAAATAAATCTATAACTCAAAAAGTTTTAGATATTCACCAAAAACCAATTAATCTTTTATCAATGCTTAAAAAATAGTATTTAAGAAAACTAATAAGTGAACCTGAAATAATAATAGATATTAAAAAAGTATATATTTTTCATATAATAATTTTTATATTGGTAAAATGATATTTATGTATTGTATAAAAAACTATTAATAAATATGGAATGAAAAATAATATTTGTTCTTTTTCTAAAATCCAAAATCAAAAAAATGGTAAAATTGCTAAAAAAAGAATAAGATTAAATAATAAAATTCAAAATGCTGAAAAAATATAAGAAAATCTTATTTTATTAATTTTATTTAAGGAAAATAAATTTTTAAATCAAAACCGTAAAAACAAAGGAAAATAAATAAAGGAAAAAAATATATAAACATAATAAAGAGGTCATAATAATTCATAATGATATTTTAATTTTTCATCATAAAACATATCTTTTATAATTAAGTCAGAGAAAAGAATTAAGTAAAAAAATATAATTATAAAAGCAATAAATCATTTATTAAATTTTCATTGAAAAATTTTTATTTTTCTATTTCAATAATTTTTAATGAATAATAATATAGTATATATCGATAAAAAAGACAGTCAGTATAAAAGTCTAGAAAAAACTAATAATACATCTTTATTATAAGTAGTTGAAAAAGATAATATATAAAAAAGTAACCAAGTAGAATAAAAAAACATTGATAGAAAAAATAATTTACTATAAGTAAATTTATAATTTTGTTTTAAAAATTTAATTCAAATAAATAATAAAGAAAAAATTACTGAAAAATATAAAAATACATAAATAGACATATAAAGATTTAAAATAAAAAATAAATATATTACTAATTTAATATATTTATTTTTTATAATTATCAAGAAACAATTTCTTTTATTCTATTTTTATTGAGTTTCATATATTTTTTTGCAGTTTTAGACATATTGTTACAAAAATTATTAATCACATCAGTATTTACAAAAATATCACTTTGAAAATTAGTTGATACTTCATTAATTTTACTATATATATCCTTATTTTCAGGAATTCATAATCTTTGTGTTCAAGCAATATCGTATATAGCATGAGGTAATTCTCAAACTACAGCTTCGCACAATCATAAAATTTGTTCATTATGTAATTTATCTCATATTGATCAGAAAAATTTTTGTATTATATTATATAAAGTAAAAAAACTGGCATATTTTTGTTCCATTCATACAGAACAACATAATAATATTCTATTTGGTATAGGGATTCCTATGTTTTTTTGAATAATGTTATAAATTGGTTCATACATATCTCAATAATATTTCTTAAATTCTCTTTGATATATGATACTAAAAGTATCAATATACCCATCCTCAAACCCTCTAATCTCTCCATTTTCATCTCTAAAAATAGTTAAAAAAGCTTCACTTTCATTGTACCTTTTCCAGATTTCTTGCATGTATTCATCAACATCGTAAATAAAACTGGTGTTAGATTCACATTTGTTACATGGAATATCTGTTCACATGATTTTTTCTATTTGAGTTACTGATTGTATTTGAATGTCTCTGCTAAGATGTCAGAAAATATCACTTTTAGAATGAATTTTATCACAACTATCACATTTTACGTACTCACCTATTCAATAAGCCCACATTTCTTTTTCTACCTCTGCTATTTTTCTTAAATCAGCCTCCGAAATATTCTTTGGATCAACTGATTCTATAGAATTTGTTTTATTTAACATAAAAAAATAATTAAAAATTAAATATAAGCTTTTCTGTGTGAAAAACTCGAATTGATATTTAAAATTGAACGTGCTTTTTGTTTATATTTTAAAAAATTTGTTGAAATATCATTAAAAATTGAGTTTATATTGTCTTGATTTATGTATCAATTTTTTTTTAAAAACATTAATATATATCAATACTTGTCATTTATTTCTCATTCAAATCAAATACTTTTACAAATTGAGTAAAAATCAGAATCATACCTAGTTTCTGTTACAATTTGATTTTGTTGCATTTGTAAAAAATTAAATATTTCAAATAATAATTTTTTTCAATATCATTTTCATCTGTATTCTTTTGATACATATATATGATTAATACATGAAAATTTTTCATTCAATTTTTTTCATAAATCACTAGTAATTAAAAAATGTTCTTTATATGATTTAGGTCTATTTCATAATTCTAAGTCTAAAAGTTCTTTTAGAGTTTTAATTATTGTTACTCAAAAACCTTCAACTTTGGAATTATTTAAGAGTAAAACAACGCTGACTTCTCACTTAATATATTCTCTAATATTTTCAATAAAAAGTTCTTTATCGTAGATAAAATCAGTTTTTTGTCAACAATCTTCGCATTTAAAATCAGTGTTTTTATCTTTTTTTAAATTAAAATTTTCTATACTTCAAAAAACATCCTCTATGGAATATAAAGCTCTACATTTTTCATCTTGACATATTTTATATTCATCAAAAGGTCTGGATCACCAACATTCGATTTGCGCATCAGCTAGGGAGGGGAAATATTCTTCAGGTAGTGTTGAGGCATCTTCATATACTGCAATATTCATGTGTAAAAAAAATTTGTTTAAAATAATAAACAAATATTTTTTACTGAAAAATAGTTACAAAACTGTAACATTTTTTACAAAATTTAAGGTAAATTTAATGTTGTATTAATAAAATCTAAGTGTTCTTAAATTTATTTTAATAAAAATACTTATTATGTGTATAAATTGAACTTGTAATACTGATAAATGTGAAATAAAGAAAAATATGCCAGATTTATATCTTTCTCTTTTGTGAAATGAATGTTTATGTGAAATTATTGAAGAAACAAAATGAAAAATTGCTCCTTTGTGTAAAACACAATTTTTATCAAATTGTGAAAAAGCCTCTCAAAATTGAAATAAAAGAATACCACTATATCAAGAAGTGAAATTTTCACAAAATATTGATGAAAATATTCTTTCTCTTTTATGAATTGATACTTTATTATCAATGATAAGAGTACTAGTTAAAAGAATAAATGATTTAAAAGCAAATATATACGAAATATTATTTTTTGAAAAATGTAGTAATGCTGTTTGTATGATAAAATCCAATATTAATTAATAATTTTTCTACTATGTGTATAAACGGAATATGTAATCCTAATAATGGGTGTGAAATAAAAGAAGATATACCAATAATTACTCTAAACCTTCTTAGAAAAGATGTAATAAAAGAAATAATTGAAAAAACAAAAGATAAAACATTATCATTATGTCAATGAGCTTTTTTAAAAAGTTGTGAAAAAGCATATAATTATAATACAAACAGTGATTTATATTGAGGATTTACTGCAAAAAATGGCAATATTAACGCAATTAACTTAGAATTATTAGCATTGCTATCAATTGAATTTATAGAATTTATAAAAGGTGTTTTAAGAAATCTAATAATATTATGAAAAGCATGAAGTTTTGAAATATTCTTTCATTGAAAAATGATGGATACAGTAAATTTTATCAAATCACAAAATTAATTATAACATAATGTAATTAATACTGTAAATTAAATTTTACAAATATTTAATTTATAAGATAATAGTTATAAATAAAATTAAATTTAATAATAAAATAATGAATATAACGATAATCGAAGATGATAAAATAATGGCTAATAATATAGCAAAAAAATTAATGAAAAATTGATATGAAGTTGATGTCTATTTTGATATTAATGAATTTAAGCTAAATTATAATGATGATACAGATCTTTATATAATTGATATTTCATTATGAAATGAAACATGAGCTTGATTTACAATAATAAAATGGTTGAGAAATTATAAAACTTTATCTACTCCTATTTTAATTACTTCTTGATATAACGATATTGAAAAAAAGGTATATTGACTTGATATTTGAGCAGACGATTATTTACCAAAACCTTTTGCTCCAAATGAATTAATTGCAAGAATTAGAGTATTATTAAGAAGAAATACAAAAGACAATCAAAGTTCAATTATTAAACATTGAAATATAGAATTTGATTTAAAGACAAAGGAGGTAAAAAATGAATGAGAAATAGTATTTTTTGCAAAAAAAGAGTTACTTATTATTGAATTGTTTTTACTTAATAAATGAGAGCTTATTTCGAAAACAAAGCTTATTAACTCAATATGGTGAACCTACGATTCACTTGATATTAGTGATAATACAATAAATGTAACTCTTTCAAGAGTAAGAAAAAAACTTTGAGATAAGTTTAATTTAAAAACTATAGTTAATGGTTGATATATTTTATCTTAGTTTATTTGGTATGATACAGGTAACACAAACGAAGCTTTATGAATATCTTTAGAATAATATTTTAGAGATTTTTCTAATTTTTTAGAAGGCTTTCTATTTGGATTAGTTGTATCATATTTATCTGAACATACAAGTAAACCAATATTTCATCAAGGATAAGTTGGCATGTGTACTTGAGAATATTCAGCATTTTTAAATATTCCATTCATTATTTTATGTAGAGAAATAGCTATATCATTATGTAAAAATAATGATTCTCATTGAATTGCTAAAACTCATCATTTTTTTAAACTTTTATTGAGTTTTTTGTAAAAATTCTCATTAAAAAGTGAATCAGCAGGTCAAATTGGGTCTGAAGAATCAACTATAATTACATCAAATTTTTCATTTGATTTTTCTATATATTTTGCTCAATCTCATATTACTACTTCTGATTTATTGCTATTAAATCATGTAGATAATTCAGGAAAATATTTTTTTGATGCTTCTATTACTCATTCATCAATTTCACATAATACAGCTTTTTCTACACTTTCATGTTTTATTACTTCTCTTAAAATTCAACCATCTCATCAACCTATAATTAAAACTTTTTTAGGTTTTTTATGCACGAATAATGGAATATGAGACAACATTTCTTGGTATGCTGCTTCATCTCTTTCAGTTACTTGTATTACTCAGTCTAAAACTAAGACATTTCAAAAAGATTTAGATTCAAAAACTAACAAATCTTGATAATCTGTTTTTGCATCAAGTAATATTTTTTTTACTTTTAATGATAGAGCTATACCTGGCCACATATCATCTTTTTCTTTAAACCGACTATTTTTTATATACTTATTATTTATCATCTCTCATATTTACGTTAAGTTTATAATATTTTCATTTAAAAAATTTTATTGTAAATTCTGCCATTACAGATGGATTATAGTATTTACAACTAAAAATATCTAAATATGCTGCATTTGTTTTATTAGCAAAATGTCCACTAATTAACGATGTTTCGATTAATTGTGTCATACTAAATCATGCAACTTTTTCATCTTCTCAAAAATTTACAACCTTTGTATCTTGAAATCTTTTCATTTTAATTAGTTCACATAATTCTTTTACATATCTTTTAATAGCATCAGCATCACGAATAATATCAGGATCACATCAATAAACGTCAACACTTGATGCTATTCACCATGCTTGAGAATCATTAAATTGTGATTCCCAACCTATTCTGCTATCATTTAAAAACAGTTTGTTTTCTTTTAAATTTTCTTTAAATTTTGAAATAATTCATCTTTTTAGATCGCTTACTATTTGAGTTGTTTGTGAATTAAATGCTTTTTTTAACAATTCAATTCATTTTTTAAAATCCATATCTCAGCAAGCAAAAATATCAACGGCTGCATAACCATATTCTGGCCACGAATGGATAGTCATATGTGATTCAGCTAATACTACTACTCCACTTACTCATTGAGGCTCAAAGTTATGAAAATTTGTTGTAATCACATTTGCTCAAATTTCATTTGAAGCTTTTACTAGAGTTTTTTCTAATAAATCAGCATCTAGTAATACTTGATTGTCGCACCTATAATAATCAACTGTTATGTGTTTTGATAAATACAAATCTGATGTAGATTGTTTTTCTATTGTTTTTTCCATAATATATTTACAAATTAAAAAATAAGTAAATATAAATTTATGAATCAAGAGTTGCAAAAGTGTTACATTTTTTGGGTTTTAAAAAACACCTATATTTTCTAGGTGTTAGATTTTTATGTTTATTTAGTTATAATTCACTCAACTTTTCAATTAACATTTTCCACTTGTTTTTCAAGTTTAAAAATTTCAGATTTAAGTCTTTCATACGCCTCTGGATTTGTTTTTTCTGCTACTTTTAAGAAATATTTTTTAGTTTCCTCTATTTTTCTATTAACTGTATCAATATCATCTGGATGCCATTGAGTTGAAAGGTTATGGATTCTATCTGCAAATTTAACATCTAGGGTGTTTTGAGTTATTTCATTTAATTCTTCTTTATCTAATTCTATTCATTTTGATAATGCAATTGAATTAATATGTTTTTTCATATTTTCAAATGATTCAAGATGAGAAAAATATTCATGATTTCTTTTTTCTATTGCTTCTTGTTTAGTATTTGTTCAATCTAGAAAATTTTCATGTGGTTCTTTACTTAATGCTTGAACTGAAATTGCAGTTTTATATCAGTAGATTTTTAATATATCAAAATTCATTTCCTCAATATCTTCAATTGTATCATGAGCTATTGCTGAATAGATTTTTTCAATATTTGGGTTAGGTAATTCTAATACATTGTAAACAACTCATCTTAAATGTTCAAAATATCTCTCTCAGCTTATTTTTCTGACTTTTTTATTAAAAAATTCCTTCATTAAATAATATAGAGAAGTGAATAATCTAATAAAGCTTTCAAATTCTTTGATATTAGTATCATTTAAATCATTTCAAAAAAT
>CAZGNU010000010.1:0-34861 GCA_964527325.1 uncultured Candidatus Peribacteria bacterium
AGTGATTTTATTCATAATTTCTTTCTACACAACCTGATTAAATTTTACATATAATATTTAACAAATGTATTGATAGCTTCTAGTTTTGATTCTTCTTCTTTTTTTGAAAGTTGAAAACTATCATCTTTTGATAGAGTTCATATTTTTGAAAATTCAAATTTTGATTCAATTAAATCATACATTAAAAATTTATCTAGTACCATTTTGGCTTTTAATACTGGCTCTATTCATTCTAGTAATTTTAATCTTTCATCATTTTTATCAAATTCTTTTTTTCTAAAAACTTTTATTGCTTCATTTATAGTTTCTAATTCTTTATTGAAATATTCATTTATTTCTTTTTTAATTGATTTTATATCAAATTGGTCTTCAGATGTTTCAAATATTTCAGTATAATCTACATTATGTCAAAAATATGATCATAAAAATAATACTTGAGTTCTAATAATATGATATAATTTGAACAATTTTTTAAGTTTTCATTTATTACAATTATTATAGCAAGGATAATTTTTTTTAATAAATTTTAAAAATACTTCAGTAGTATCAGCGATTTTATTTATAAAATCTCAAAAAAAATTTTTTATTTGATTATTATGTGATAATATTGATAATATTGGGAAAAATATTTCAACTATTTGTTCATATTCTTTTATAATAAGTATTTTTTCTTCTAATAATTCATTATTATAATTGGTATTTTTACAAGTAGTTAGTTCTTTTTCTTTAGATTCTAAAATATGAATTAAAAAGCTAAAATCTCAATTTAATAAATTAGTTAAAATAGTCTCTGGATTATGTTTTTTTATTATTAAATCTTGATATGTACATAATAATTTTATAATTATATCTAATTCTTTTTTTGTTTTTGTATTATTTAGATTTTTTAATGATTTTTCTATATACTCAGTTCTTTTTACAAATTTTTCTTTTTTATTTTTAAATAATTCAGGATTTGTACAATAATCAGGAAAGTCTTCACATAAAATATCTTCAACTTGATTAGAAACATATATATATCAAAAATTAGTCAGTCAAAATGGATTATTTTTTAATAATCCTTTATCTATACCGTATGATGTTGAAATTGTATTTTGACCCATACTTTTTTTTTATTTTTTATATTTTATAGACAAATACATAAAAGTCAAATATTTTTTTTATCCTTATTTAAAAACAAAAATAACCATATTATTAATATAATATGGTTATTAAATGTTTAAGTTTAATTTTTTTAAAATAGAAAATTACATTTTGTGAATTTCCATAACTTTATTTGAAGTTTTTTCACTTAAATTTATTATTTTTTTAGGAGTATTTTCCTTGTTATTTTCACCCCCCATTTCCCAATTTGAATCTAATATTTTTCTTACTCACATAATTTTATTTTTATAAAGTAAATTATTAATACATATATATTATGCCATACTAAAAAATATTTGTCAAATAATAGCGAAAAAAATTATCTTAATTTTTAATAAAAATCTTTAAAGGCTCTATTTTTAGGGCTTTTGAATGATTATTTTTTAGAGATTAATTATGTTAAAAGTATAAAAATTTTAGGGTTATAATGATAATTATGTTAATCAAATTGAATAATATTTTTTTTTAAAAAAAATATTGTTATAATTTAAATAATAATATAATAAAAATGATAACTTATAATTTACGTAAATGCATAAATATTTAATACATTTTTTAGCTTTAAAGTTTTCAATAATTATTTTGTTATTGTGATTTAAACTGTATACAAATTTAACCTATACTACGTGAAATAATTATTCAGAAATTTCTAGTGAAGTAGTTTTGGAAGAAAAGCAACAAATTGAAATAAAAAAAGAAATTGAGCATAAAAAAACTCCAGAAATAGTGAAATCTGTATATTTAAATGCAAGTTCAGCAGGGAATGAAGAAAAAATTAATAAATTAATTGAATTAATTAAAAAATCTGAAATAAATTCTGTTACTATTGATGTTAAAGATGTGAGTTGATATGTGAGTTTTGATATGAATCATGGAGAATTTTGAAAAATTAAACCAGTAGCTAACAATAAGATAAATAATATAGAATCTTTAATAAAAAAATTACATAAAAATGATATATATGTTATTTGAAGAATAGTAGTTTTTAAAGATAATTTATTATCAGTGAATAGACAAGATTTGGTTGTTAAAAATATTGATAATAAAAAAATATGGACTGATTATAAAGGAAATAAGTATCTTGATCCATATTCTAAAGAAGTTTGGGATTATAACATAGATATTGCTTCTGAATCGTATAATATATGATTTGATGAAATAAATTTTGATTATGTTAGATTCCCAACAGATTGAAATTTAAGAAATGCGTATTTTCCATTTTCACATAGTATTATTAATTCAAACTATAAATGGTGAAAAATCATAATAATTGATGAGTTTTCAACTTATATTACCTCAAAATTAAGAGAAAAAAATGAAGAGATTGCATTATCTGCAGATATTTTTTGATTAGTAACAAATACAGATTGATACACTATTGGACAGAATTTGGAATCTTTTTTACTAAATTTTGATTATGTATGACCTATGGTTTATTCTTCTCACTATGCAGAGGGTTACTTATGATATAGTGTCCCAGATAATCATGCATATGAAATAATAACTGATTGAATCAAAAATGTAAAAACTAGGATAAATAAATTAAATGATCAAATTTTAACTGGTAGTTGATATAAAATAAAACAATCTTTTGTTCCAAAAATTGAGTTAGAAAATTTTGAAAAAATAGAATATTCAAAACTTAGAGTATGGTTGCAATGATTTGCATGTACACGGTGTAAATGAGCGACTTATTATAATAGAGAAAAATTCAGAAAACAAGTAGACGCAATAAAAGACTCATGATTAAACTCATGGTGGGTATGGAATTCAGCAGGGAATTATGATGATGATTGGTATGATGAAAATTAATATTTTTATTTACTCCCAATCCTATATTCAATCTCTTTACTAACAAAATCAACATCTCTTCAATACTTAAGTCTTGAAAGTTCTGTGTAAGCTTTGGCTAATTTCATATCTCAAGTTTCTAGGTATGGATTTACAGGAATAACTGAAAAGGGGATAGTTGGTTGGTTATCAATTGCTAATTTCATTGTAGCTTTAAATTTATCCATGTTTACAAGGTCTTGTTCAGAGAAAGTAGGAGCAAAATATTTTGCCATAAATTCTCAGTCTTCTGGTCAGATTTTATAACTCATTACAGATCATACATTACCAAAAATTGCTTGTTTTAGATTTAGACTCGATTTAGTAAGTGCATCAGATTGTTCTAATTGTCCTAGATATTGATGAGCTATGGTTAACGATAGTCTGTATTTTCTTGCTTCTGACAAAATTGATTCTATACTATCTGTTACATAATTTTGGAATTCATCGATGTATAAGAAAAAATCAGCTCTTTCTTCTTTTGGTATTCTATCTCTTCTCATAGCTGCCATTTGTATCTTTGATACAAGCATCATACCTAGTAGTTTTGAGTTTATATCTCAAAGTCTTCATTTAGATAGATTAACTAGAAGGATCTTTTTATTTTGCATTATATCAAGAATATCAAAACTAGACTTAACTTGTCATATGATATTTCTCATCATTTTATTAGTAGTGAATTGACCGAATTTTGCAGCAAAATAAGGTATTATCTCAGCTTTTTCTCTATCTCACATTTTTGCATAAGTAGTTTCCCACCATGCTTTTACTATAGGGTTTTTTACATTTCTTACTCTGTCTTTTTGAAATTCTTCATCAGTAAACAACCTAACTACATCAGTAATTGCTCAACCTTGTGGATAATCCATAAGTGTCAAAACGGCATTTCTAAAATAATCTTGAATTCTTGGACCAAATATTTCATTACCAAATAGTTTGATCATGATATTAAGTGCATCCATTGCTACTAATTCTTTTTCTTCATCAGTTTCGGCTTCTAATAGATTTAATCAGATTGGTCTATCTAAATCACTTGGATCAAATATAATCACATCATCAGCTCTTTCCCTAGGAATAAAGGGAAGTACATCTCTTGCTAAATCTCCATGTGGATCAATAATACACATTCATTCTCAGTTAGCTAAATCTTGTCTAGCCATTACTTGCATGGTACTTGATTTTCATGTACCAGTTTGCCCAATAACATAAAAATGTCTAAAACGATCCTCAGTTTTCATTCTAATCTCTTTTTTGATTCATCTATGGATATTGTGTCAAATTAACAATCATTCTTTTGGTATATCAGCAGGAGCTTTAACTATTTTAAAATTTTGCCATTTTATTTCTGGTGTGTCATTATATTTAATGTGAGGAAAATGGAATATTGAAGCTAGCTCTTCAGTATTTAAAATCATTTTCTTTAAATAAAATGGTTTTTTAAAATGTCTAAAAACATAATTTTTTATTAATGATTTTTTGTTATGATTTAGTGTTGTTTTAAAACCATTAAAATCTGGATATGTAAATTGAGTAAAAGCAGAAGTAATGTTTGTAAGTTCAGTATCAACCATTGCTTTATTATTACCACTAGCAATAATTCTAACAACAGTTTCAAAACCTGTTTTATCTCATTTTTCATCTACCGTTTTTGCTCTTTCTTGAGTTAATGCAGAAGTATTGTCATCTCATGTTGGAGATTTATTTTCTTCTTCTGTACTAGAAAATAATATTCAAACCAATCAAACAAATAATTTAAAAGGATTTAGAGTAAACCAGGTACTTTTTCATTTCATTATTTTACTACTTGCTTTACTACATTCTCATTGCCAATTATCTTTTGTAGGTTTTAATAATATTTGAATAACAGCTGATTCATCTTCTTCAAGTTTAGAAAAAGCATTTGTAATATTATTTATCGGATCTGATTCAAGTTTTTGATAAGTTTTAATAGGAAAGAAAAAATCTTTTGCAGTATTTAGATATGTTCCTTCAATAAATTTTCTATTTTTAAAAATATTTATTTCAGTAGTTTCTTCCACAACAGCATCAGTATAAAATCAGTTTATTTGTTTTTCTACAAGATGTTTATAGTTTTTTGGAACTACTACGTAGAATAATATTTCTCATTCATGGGCTATATATTCAAAGCTAAGTAAGTCTTGTCCTAGGATTTGTCTTAGAATTTTTTTAGAATAAATAGATTTAAGAGAAGCAAAAAGTTGTTCCATTAAACCAACCATTTCTTTAAAGTCTTTTGTAGTTTCTTTTTTTTCATCTAAATCACTATCTTTTTTAGGTAGAGTTATCTTTAAAAAAGTCAGATTTAAAGTTCTTTTATAATTTTCTTTATTTCTAAGAATTTTTAGAATAATAAAAGCCACTAAAACTAGGGTAATTATTGTAGAAAATAGAATATAATAATCCATTTGTAAATTTATTATTTATTATTTAGATATATTATATCATATTTTTCTAGAAAATAAAAGGAAAAATTGATTATAAAAAATATTTTTGTAAACTAAATAACAATTATATCTATAAAAAGAATAATATGTGAAAAGTAGTAAAGAAATCTGTTGAAAAAATAAAAATAGAAAAGAAAAGTTTTTCTCTTTGAATGAAGTGAGAATTTAAGATAGAATTTGCAAATGATAGTTTTGGGCCTTATAATTATAAATTTGAGAGGGAAGATTGTTATTTTAATGATGGACTTGAGGATAGAGGATCAAAGATATTTCCATTAAAATGAAAAGAATTTGATAATACTGAAATATTTTTAGAAACAGATGATATAGTGGTAGCTGTTTGAGAAAGATGAAGTCTACTTGGATGAGATAAACTTTTATTGATGTAATAAACATTAAAACAGAAAAAAAATATAGATTGTTTACAGAAGAAGTGAATCTAATTTTTAATTCTGAGGATAAAGTTGTGATAAATGCAAAGGATGAATGAAAATTTAAAACAATAGTATTAGATATAAATACTATGAAAAAAATAGAAGAAGTAGAAGAAAGATTATTAGCTTTTTTTAAGAGTGTATACAATGAAAAAGAAAAAAAATGGTATAGACTAGATTTTAAGATTTGAAATGAAAATGAACCAGATGAAGAGTTAAAATATAAAAAATGAAGTTTTATATTACAAAAAGTTGGTTTATCTTGAAAACCTATGCTTTTTAATAGAAAAAGATTTCTTTTAGAAACTGATAAATGAACAATTGATATTTGGGACGCTAGTAAAAATTAAAATATGTGAAAAATAAAAAGTGCATTTTCTGATGATTATAGACTTTCTAATAAAAACTTTAGGAATAATCAAAATTATGTAGTTGATAGGAAAATAAAAGATGATTTTATTTTAGATTACCTTTCTAGATGAAAATCTAATTATTTATTAAAAATTTTGATATATTTTTTTTGAAAAAAATTAGATAAAGATATTAGATATAGATATTTAGTAATTATTTTGATAAATATATTTATAATTCTATATTTTTTATTATTTTGAATATTAGCATTTAATTTATTTTTTAAAGAAATGTGAGTTGTATTCTTTTTTGTTTGAATTATTACTTGATCTATTATTTCAATATTAAAGATTACATCTCAAATATTTGTTAAATATTTGTCGACATATTTTTTTGTTTTAGGTTTTAGATACAATTTGAATTATAAAAGCAGTTTAATTTATCAAATAAAAACTGATAACTCTATTATTAGACATAAATTATTAAATTTTTTTTTAATAGCATCAATTGTTTCAACTTCATTATTATTCTTAATATTAATTTTAGTACTATAAAATTATGCATAACGTTTCTACTATATACCGTTTTAACACTCCTTTTTTAGATTTAAGTACTGAAAAGGATAATCTTTTGGGTGTAATTAGAAAAATTGAAAAATCTGTAGAATTTGATGGTATAAAATTTAATAAAACTATAAAACAAGAGTGAAATTATCATAAAATAGTTTTAGAATTTTCTGATAATATGTGAATAATTGAGTTTTATTATATTTCAGAAGCAGGGAATAATGTTTATCATTTACCAATATTTAAACTAAGTATATTTTTAAATAATAAATTTTTTATTGATAATAATTCAAAGAGAAAAACAGTTAAATTTTTAAATAACATTTTTGAATGCTTTGATTGATTAAATGAAAAAGAATATTTAATAGATATAGATAATAATTTGTATTATAAGCAATGATTTTTCAGTTCTAGAAAGATAGCATCATATGATTTTTCAAATCTAGAAAAAATAAAAACTGACTTTGAAAGTAAAAATGGAATGCAATTGTTAAATGATTTTATTGTAAAATTTCAGAATAAAAAATATGTGCTTACTCCTGAAAATTCTAAAGAATATCATAAGCTTCATTGAATATTATTATATTTTATATATCTAGTATTTTTAGTCTCACAAAACTTAGAAAAATCTGATAAAGCAAAAAGAAATTTAACAAAGGTTCAAACAGAATGAATTTATGAATGACAAGTGGATTTAATGAAAGAAAGACTTAGTTATGTAGATGAATTAAATAGAAGTACTCTAGAAAAATACAAAAATAGATTAGAATTATTTTTTAAAATGTTTTAAAAAAATAAAAAATTTAATAATTAAGCCAAAAAATATTATGAAAAATAAAATATGAATATTGGTTGTATTAGTAATTATATATTTTTTACTAAAATACTATATATCATATGGAAATTATATAATATATCCTGTGAATCTACTTGTGACTTTTTTACATGAATTTGGTCATGGTTTTTGAGCAATAATTACTTGATGAAGTGTTAAGTCTATTGATATTAATAGTGATTGAAGTTGAGTTGCAGTGACTGCTTGATGATGGAGAAGTATAGTTTTGATGTGATGATATATTTGAAGTGCAATTTTTTGAAATTTACTTTTATATATTTGATTAAAAGAAGTAAAACATTCTGAAAAAGTAATATATTTTTTAGCATGATTAATGATATTTTCTTGAGTATGGTGGTTTACAGATATTGTTTCAACTATTATATTATTTTTAATATCATGAGTATTTATATTACTAGCAAAAAAAACAAACTTCGATTCACTTGTTTTACAATTCCTATGAGTTACTTCACTATTGCATATAATAGAAGATTTCAACGTCTGACCAAGCTCAGATCTATCAAAATTTAGTGAAATTTTTATCATAATTCCACAATTCATGTGGATGTATTTTTGGCTAATATTAGTTTTAGTGATTACATGAATAAATCTTAGATTTATATTTAAAAAATAATTTTAATGAAAACAAAAACATTAAAAAAATACTCTGAGAACTTTTTGAATAATCAGAATTATATTCTAGGAAAGACTGAAAAGAAAAAGCTTTTGAGCAAGTTTTTTGTGGAGAATATATTTTTGAGAAGAAAAGAAGATATTTTAAAAATAATAAAATGATGAATAATATTTGGATATACATTAGTACTTGCCTGAGTATTATTGTTTTTGAATTATTTATTACTAATTGAATATTCTATTAGTATTATAATGTCTATATTAATAAGTATTCCTTTAATAGTTATATACTTTGTTTTTTTGATTAGTTCAATAAAAAAGTATAATAAAACTTTACAAAAAATAGATTCAAATAAGTTATTATTTTTAGATAAAAAGAGTACTTGATATTTTTTTTATACAATAATAAATTTTTCAATAATAATTTTATTATCAGGTCTTTTTTTTCTGGATAATATTTATATTTCAATAATGATATTTTTGTTTATTGCATTAGATATAATATTTTTTATTTTAAAGATAAACTTCATAGTTTATTTCTTTTTAACTTTATTTACAATTATAAAATTAATTTTATTTCCAATTTTATTTTTATATATTTCTTTATTTAAATGATTTAAAGGTTATACTTATATTAAGAATAATCCATTTACAAAAATTAAAGATAAATTTAAAGATATAAATATAAGTTTTGCAGAAAATAAGTTTTATAAGATAAAATTAAAAAAATGAAACTAAAACAAGTAGATATATACTCAGATGGTTGAGCAAGACCAAATCCTGGACCAGGAGGATATTGAATTATTATGAGTTATAAATGAATAAAAAAAGAGTTTTCATCTTGATTTAAGATGACTACAAATAATAGGATGGAGTTAACAGGTGTAATTACTGGATTATCAAAATTAAAAGAAAAATCTAGGGTTAATATTTTCACTGATTCTCAGTATACAATAAATTGAATAGAAAAATGATGGGCAAAAAAGTGGGAAGATAATAATTGGATGAGAACAAAAAAAGAGAAAGCTACCAATCATGATTTATGGAAAAAATTATTGAAATTGGTATGAAAACATGAAGTAAAATTTCATTGGGTTAAATGACATAATGGACATGAAAAAAATGAAAGATGTGATGAATTAGCTACTATTGCCTTACAAAAAAAGAAATTAAAAGATGATAAATGATATGAGGAACAAATAAAAAAAAATCCCCCTATAATCCCCCTTTTTAAAGGGGATGAAGACATTGTAGAAAAAAATAAAAAAATAAAAAAAGTATTAAATAAAAATGTTGACAGAAGTATAAAAGTAAATAAAGAGGGACAAGCTTGTAGAAAATGTGGAACAAAAGTAGAAAAGAGAATACCACAAAAGAAAAACACAAAAAATAAAAGTTTTTATTACAAATATTATCTAGCATGTCCAGGTTGTAGTACAAATTATTTTGTGGATGAAGCTAAAGTTTTAATAGAGAAATAAAATTTTATATTATTAATTAACTATAAACATGAAAACAATTATTAAATATTTATTTATACTATTTTTTACATTTATTATTAATTCAAGTTATGCAAACCAAATGGATTTTTATTGAGAAGAAAATAGTTCTTGGGATATAATAAAACAATCTAATGCAGACATAATAAATGATTCATTAAATGATTTTTATAATACTACTTGATTAAATACTGATATTGTAATTTTATGAAAATGAGACGAGTGTTATTTAGAAACAAATTTTGATACTTGTGTACAAGAAAAACATACTTATGCTTCTGATTTAATTATAGTAATGTCTATGAAATCAGATATAAAAACTAGGTGAGATACTAGAACTCTTATAAAGGATGATTATAAAGAAATTTTAACTCCAGGTGATTTAAAATATGTACAGGATTTAGTAATTCCTTATTTTAAAAGGTCTGATTTTACTTGAGGATTAAAATGTATATTATGAAGCATTTTAGATTTAGTAGATGATAAATGTGAAGAAGTATGATTAGAAAAATGATGTAATGTAATAAAATTATCAAAAGATTATCATAGTTTTATTGCAGAAAAAGAATATGAAAAAAAGTATAATGCTATGATGAAAACAGTTTATTATATAATATTTGTTGTATTAATAATACTTACTTATATATTATCAAAAAAATATTATATTAGATCAATAAATGATTTATATAAAGATATTAAATATAAAATAACAAATTTGTGAGAATATGAGATTTTTGTTAAAGATAAAGAAAAAATTTCAAAAGAATTAGATTCTATAAAAATTGTTGTAAAAAATAAATTATGAGATTTAAATAAAAATGCTTTTAATTTAAGAAAGTTTTATAAAACTCAAAAAAATACTTTGTCGTTTATAGAAAATAATCTTTCAGAAATGCAAAAGAGTTTTTCTGAAAGAAGAGAATTAAAAGAAAAAGTTTCAACAATGAAAAAAATAGATTTATAATAAAATAAAAAAAATGAAAACTATAAAAGAAATAATAAATAATTTGCAAGACCTTGAATCAGAATTTAATCTTTTTAATTCTAGAATATTTGAATTTGCTAAATCTACTAATAAGTGAGATATAGATAAGAGTTTATTAGAAAAATATATTAATAGCATTAATGGTTATATAAAATTAATTTGAAAATACAAGGAAGAGGTTTCAAAAATGAATGAAGATAAAGCAGATTTTGGAGCTCAAAAAGATCTTGTATTATTTAGACTAGAAAAAATATGAAAAATTTTTAATAATACTTTGAAAAAGTTAACTATTATAAATGGCAGTATAGTATGAAAAACAAAATCTAAAAAAACTGAAGTCAAAATAGATTTTGACTCTAGAGATGAAATGCAGGAAATAAATAAATATTTATATGAATTTTATAATAATTATAATAAAAATTTAGAATTTCAAAAAAAATATAATATAGATATTTCTCTGGATGATGCTTATGAAGCAAGGGTAGAAAAAATGTTGTGATCATTAAAATTAATAAAACAGGAAAATAAATATGTTATAAATTTAAATAATATATTTGAAACTATTGAAGAATTAGATGTAGATTTTAATACGATTTTTAAAGAAACTATAGATGTTGATAAAAGATTTTTTTCAAATTTTATGAATCAATATTTACTAGAAAAAAAATGATCTTTTGTTTTTCAAAAATTTAATGAATTTTTTAGTGATAAATATGTAAATAAAACATTTGATCTCACAGAATCTGCTTTTAATATAGATAATAATAATTTTAAATTAGTAATAAAAAAAGAATATAAAAATTTAAATATTCTAAAAATATTATTTAGTAATATAAAAAAATATAAATTATTTAAATCATTAAATAAAAAATATGAATTGTTTAAAGATTTTAGTTTTTTTGAAGAAAAACATAAAATCTTTACATATATAGCAAAAAAAGATTATAAAAATGCTTTCAGTGTAATTAAAGATATAAAAATAAAAATCAAATCAAATAATACTAGTGTTATTGAAAAAAATAATGATATTTTTAAATCTAGTTTAGAATTATTAGAAAATTATAATTTAATATCTAAGGAGTATGTAGCAAAGTTAAGTTTTGGATTTATGTGAAGTTTGTTTGATGTATTTGATAAGACGAAAGTATCTGATAAATATATACAACAATGATTATTAAATGTAGCTGAAAAATTTAACAAAGAATTGAAAACAGTTGAATTTACTTGAAATGATATTAAGGATTTAAGAAATTTTTTAAAAATAATTAAAAAATACAATAAACATTTAAAAGAAATAAAAAAGAATATTGATTCTTTGGAAACATATTTATTAACTTGAATAAAATATAGCTATGGTTCTACTTTGAAAAAATATAAATCAAGTATGAATACAAAACTTAATAATTTAAGAGCACTTTTATTTTTAAGTACAAGTTTATTAATAAAAAATGAATTTGAAGATTATATTTCAACTGTTTTAAGTACAAGATTTTCTGTTGCAAAAAAAAGATATTATGCTGCTAAAAGAGCTAGATCAAGTTCATCATCTAGTTCTAGTCGGTCTTGAAGTTCTTCGTCTAGCTCTAGTTGGTCATCATCTAGCTCAAGTAGTTTTTCATCAAGTTATAGTAGTTCAGGATCTAGTAGTTGGTAAAAAAAACAAGGGGCTAAAGCCACCTTGTTAATTGTTTTGTATTTAAACTCTAATATTTTTTTTCTTTTTCTCTTTTTCATCTTCTTCTATCCATTCATCAAATATACTCATATCTACAAATTTTATAGAAGGAGTAGTCTCATAAATAGCCTTTTCTAATAATTCCATAGTCATTACACTATGCTCTAATTTTTGTTTTAATTTTTTAGGATCAATATTATCAATATTATTAGCTAAATCTAGGATTGATTGGCTAGCATCACGAGCTACTTCATCACATATAGCTTCAATATCAGCAGCTACGTATCACTCACTTAATTTAGCAAGACGTTCATAATCAAGTTCTTTATGTGGTTTATTTTCTTTTGCTATAAATATTTCAAAAAGTTCTTTTCTAGCATTAAAATCAGGTGGTCAAATATAGATTTTTTTATCCAGTCTACCTGATCTAAGTAAAGCACTATCTAAATGATCTGGTCTGTTTGTAGCTGCTACTACTATTAGGTTTGGGGCATCTTCTAGAGCATTAAATTCTTGCAGGAATTGACTTACTTCCTCAGCTTTATTTGAATCTACATTATGAGTTCTTTTAGAAACTAGTGAATCAATTTCGTCTAAAAAAAGTATAATTGGTCATTTTTCACTTGCTTCTTTAGCTTGTGTAAAAAAGTCTCTAATGTTTTTACTAGTAGCGTGGATATAACTAGAACCAAATTCTCAAACAGATTTTTTAATAAGCCCAGCTCACAATTCTTGAGCTAATTTTTTTGTTATAAAAGTTTTACCTGTCCCTGGAGGACCGTAAAACAACATTCCAGTTGGAATTCATACATTAAACTTTTTATAAGCATCATGTATTTGTTTATACATTAAATCTTTTTCTTTTTTAATTTTGCTTCCCTCTCCTTGTAGGGGAGGGACTGAGGGTGGGGTTTCAAGTTCCATCATTAAAAACTTAAATTTAAGAGGTTTAATAAAATTTTCTCTTAAATTTTCTTTTAATTCTGCCATTCATGCTACTCAATTAAATCACCATGTAGCAGGATTTTTCTTTTCAAAATATTTTATATTAATTGGAGGGAGTTTGTTTCACTGTTCTTCAGTTTTATTAATATATGGTTTAGTAGAAGGATTATAACTTTCTCCAGCTTCAATTGCTTCAGGAGTTACAAAAGTATCTTTAAAAGAGCTTGTTATTTCAGAAGCTTTCTTAATTTCTTTTTCCATATTCTTAAGTCATTTTCTGAAATCTCATGCCCAGTCTTTTTCTGCTACTCATTTAAATTCTTTTGAACTAGTTACTGCATCGAAAAATGCATCAAATCAAGTATTATTATTAGTCATTTTTGTTTTTTACAAAATAAGTTAATCCTTCACTCTATCGGGAGCTTCCTTTAATACTAAAGGAAGCCTTGCTATTTATGTTTTTGTTATTTATTAAGTAAAAATTAAATAATACTTAAATCAATTTTCTTCCTTTAGTATTAAAGGAAGTACCCCGAAGGGGGGATGGATTATTTTAATTTATCCATATAAATTTTAATTCCTTTTATATGTTGTTCTACATCTTTAATTCTCATAATTGTTCTAGTTTTACTAGCTACGAGTGGTCATTGTAATGATTTATCATTAGTATTCAAAATTTGTTTTTCTATATTAATTTTATTTTGTTTTAATTTGTCTAGATTGTTTTGTAATAAATCAGAAATTTGTTTTAGGGGAGTATATATTTGTTTTTTTATCCGTGAGTTATAGATAGAAAAATTGAACATATTTTTATATTTTGAATCTTTTATTTCTTTTTTTAATTTAATACTAGATTTAATTGCATCTTCAGCTTCTTCATTTATATTTTTTATTCAAGAATTTATTTTTGTGAGTAAACTATCTTTCCAATCACTTTTCATTGCTTGAGAGAGTAAAGTAGAAAGATTTTTCTTTTCTTTATTTAGTTCTAAAGAATTATTATATATATTTTCAAACTGATTATTTATTACTGTAATTTTATGACCTGTTACTAATAATATTTGTTTATTAATAAAACTGAGTATATTTCAAAAAATCCATATAAAAAATATTCAAAATAAATAAATAAATCATAAAGATAAAACATATATTGAATATAATGCTCATAAAAATAATATTGCCTTAGCGGCATTTTTTCATCTTCATATTTTTCATATTCTGGAATATCAATATTTAATTTGAAGTTTTACATGATCTATGAATTTATTTTTTGTTTTAAGAATATTCGATTCTTTAAATAAATTTTCTTCAAATAAATTTCATATTTTTTTTAAATCTATATCATAAATAAATTTATTTAATTTATTTATTCTTCAATTAATTAAAATAGATGAATCTGTTATAAGTACTTGAGAATTTTTTCTTAAAATACTAGATCTTTTTATTGCTAATCAAACTAAATATATTATTAAAAATATATTGATTATTCAAAGTACTCAAAAAAAATACATATTAAATATTGAATATGCTTGAGCGTATATAAGAATAATACTAGGAATTAATAAAACCATTGAAAAAAAAGCTCCTAATTTTTCAATTAATTTCAAAAAATCTCTTTCTATACTTTGTTTTACATCTTGTTCTCATATCCAGTTATACAAGTAAAATCATCTTTCATTAATTTTTTCTTGCATGTGCTTTGGTATAGAAAAAGAATGATTTGTCTCCAAATCATTTTTTTTCTTATTATTGATTTTATTTTTTTAAATGTTTAGGTTTATTGTTATTTTTTCTATGGTGACGTCTAATTCAATCTAATATAAGATTTATTTTTCAACTTCTTACATTAACTACAGCTTTAGTTAATCATCTTCTATTTAATCATATTGGTTGTTGAGATCTTGATCAATTACTATTGAAAAATTTTATAATTTTTCAATCATAATAAAAAGTAAGATTAATTTTTTGATCTCATCTTAGGCTACTTCTAGAATTTCTTTTCATTACAATTGTAGTTTGATACATATTTCTTCTTCAATTTATCTTGAAAAATTTGATTTCATGTCTTTGATTTAATACATATTCTCTTCTTGATCACAGGAATTTTAAATTTCATTTAGCGTCAATTATTCAAAGACGCAAATGTACTTCTATACTTTCGTTAATATGTTCAGGTGTTATTTGTAAAGCATCTTTTAATCTATTAATTTGAATTGTATCATCTACTATTAATTCACGTTGTTCTTGTAATAATTTTAAATATTTAATAGTTGCTTGTTTATTTAATTCCTCAGCAAAATCTATAATATCTTTAGAACTATAATCATCTCTGTTTCATCTTAAATATTGATCAATTAATTTTTTATCATTTGAAGAAATATTACTTCATGATGTATTATCAGAATCATTACCTCAAAATTTGAATGTTGTTTTATTGTTACTCATAATTTATTTTTTAACATATATTTATCATTATTTTAACACAAAACTTCCATTATTTCAAAAAAAGGGTATGATTTAGAAAATTTATTAATAAATGTATAAAAATGTTTGTAGTTATTGATGGGATAGATGGAGCTGGAAAGTCTACTCAGATTAAAAAAATAAGAGAAAATTTAGAAAAAGAGTGAAAAACTGTAAAGGTAATTAGTTATCCTAGATATAATGAGCAGTCGAGTTTTTTAGTAAAAAAATATTTAAATTGAGAATACTGAAAAAATGTTTGAGCAAAACAAGCAAGTATGTTTTATGTTGTAGATAGATTTGATTCTAGTGCTAATTTAAGAAATGATTTAGAAAAGTATGATTATGTAATTACTGATAGATATGTTTCAGCAAATATGATTCATCAAGCAGGAAAAATTGATAATAAAACAGAAAGAAATAAATTTTTAGATTGGTTAGATGAATTAGAGTTTTGAATTTTTGGTATTCCTAGACCAGATAAAATAATATTTTTAAATGTCACACCAGAAGTTAGTATAAAAAATATGAATTCTAGATGATGAGAGGACAAGGATTATATAAAAGATTGAAAAAAAATGGATATTCATGAAGAAGACAAAGATCATCTAATAAATGCACATGCTTCAGCTATGGAAGTAGTAAATAAATATACGGATTGGGTTAAAATTGATTGTGAGGAAGCTGGTGAGATGAGGGGGGTTGAGGAGATAAGTGGGGAAATAATAAAAGAAATAAATAATTAACCATGACAACAAAAAAAACCTGAGACCAATGAGAAATAATAGCAATAAAGTATCTTCAAAAAAATTGATATTCTATAAAAGATACTAATTTTAAATTTGGAAGATTTTGAGAAATAGATGTTATAGCAAAATTAAATTGAATTACTTGTTTTATTGAAGTTAAATATAGAACAAATACAAAATATGGAATTCCAGAAGAAGCAATTACTCCAAATAAAATGTTTAAGTTTCAGAAAACCATGGAATATTATGTAATGAAAAATAAACTAGATTTTGAGAAAATAAGAGTTGATGTTATTACAATAATAAAATGAGAAACAAGTTATAAACTTAAACATTATAAAAATATTGAAATATATTAATATTTTTATATATTATAGATAATAATATTTTTTTAAAAAACAAAATGATAGATAGATTAAACCCCTTTTTAAATGCTAGAAAACAATTAAGACAAGCATGTGACCTATACTGAAATTGTAGAGATGATGTTAATCAATATGAATTAATATCACATCCAAAGAGGATAATAGAGGTTAATATACCAGTTAGAATGGATAATGGTATGATAAAAACATTTACGTGATTTAGGTCTCAACACAATGATGCTAGATGACCATTTAAATGATGAATTAGATTTCATCCTGATGTAGATAGAGAAGAAGTTAAAGCTCTTTCAATGTGGATGACTTTTAAATGTGCTGTTGTTGATATACCTCTTGGATGATGAAAGTGATGAGTTATTGTTAACCCAAAAGAATTATCTCTTTGAGAATTAGAAAGACTTTCAAGATGATACGTAAGAGTACTTTATAAATATTTATGACCTGAAATTGATGTGCCTGCACCAGATGTTAATACTAATCCCCAAGTAATGTCTTGGATGATGGATGAGTATTCTGAACTTGCTTGAAAATATTCACCATGAAGTTTTACATGAAAACCTCTTACTTCAGGTTGATCAAAATGAAGATGAGCATCAACAGCTCAATGATGAGTTTACGTATTAGAAGAAATTTTGAAGTTAAAAAATGAAGAGATAAAATGAAAAAAAATAATAATTCAATGAGCTTGAAATGCATGATTAACAGTTGCAGAAATATTGAGTGATATGTGAGCAATACTTATATGAATTTCTGATTCGAAATGAGGAATATATAATGAAAAATGATTATTTATTGATAAAATAATTTCTTTAAAAAAAGAAAGAAAATCTGTTACAAAATATTTAGATGCAGAAAAAATAGATAATTTAAAAATTCTTGAAAAGCAGTGTGATATTTTAATTCCTGCAGCATTAGAAAATCAAATTATTGAAAAAAATGCTAATAAAATAAAAACAAATATTATTTTAGAATTAGCAAATGGTCCTGTTATACCAGAAGCAGATGAAATATTATATAAAAAGTGAATAGTTGTTATTCCTGATATATTAGCAAATGCTTGAGGAGTTATGGTTTCATATTTTGAACAAGTACAAAATAATACTAATTATTATTGGGAAGAAGATGAAATAGATAATAAATTACATACAAAAATAACACATTCTGCAAAAAATGTTTATAAAATGGCAGAAAAAACAAAGACTCATCTTAGAAATGCAGCATATATAATTGCTATGAAAAGAGTATTAGATGCTATGAAGGATAGAGGAGAATTTTAAAATTTTTAAATAAATAAATATGGCAGAAATTGATCAAAATGAATTAGAAAAAATATCTGATTATTCTATTGCATTAATTCAAGAAATATCAAGAGATATAGAATCATTAAATAAACATATATGACGCAAGGGGAACAATTTAGATAAAATAAATAGAAAAATAGATTTAGCTAGATGAAATTGAGTAAATGTTGATTCGCTTGATAAACAAGTCCAAGAGTTTAGAGTTTCTTTATTTAAAAGACAAATAAAACATAAGCTAGAAGATTTAAAATCATGAACATGAAATTTTTTGAACGATGTTACAAAAATTAGATGAGAGTACGAAGAGCTTCAAAAAGAAAAATGAATAGATTTGGTATTATTAGAAAAATTAATGAAAGAACTATCTAATGAACTAACAAGATCTTTAATAAAACACATGATAACAAATATTGGGCAAGAATGAGGTACATCACTCCATTCTATGGATAAAATTGCAGAAGAATTAGAAAAAGCTAAAGAAAAATGAATCAGAGTAGATGATATTGAAGAAATGTTGTTTGGAGGATAAAAAAATGTAGGGGTACTACTTGAGGTATCCTTTTTAAATTTTAATGAATAAAAAATGAGTGCTTCAAATGAAACTGTAATAAGTTTTAAGTCAGTAGATTTCTCTTATGATCCAAGAAAACCAATCTTGGAAGATGTTAGTTTCAATATAAGAAAATGAAACAAGATAACAATTATGTGACAAAACTGAGCTGGAAAGTCTACGATTTTTAAACTAATAAATGGTTGAATAGAACAAAAAACTTGAGTTATAAATGTAGATAAAAAATTAACTATTGCTACATGATTTCAAGTAGTATTACCAGAAGATAAAGAGCTAACAGTTTCAGATTTTTTCAGGAAATATTTTAAAGATGACACAGTTTTTAATATAGATAAGCAAATAAGTGATATTCTTAGAGTTGTAAACTTAAAAGCTCCACTTGAAAAACAAATAAAAGCTTTTTCTGGAGGGCAACAAGCAAGGCTTTTATTGGCTGCAGCTTTAATACAAAACCCTGATATATTATTACTTGATGAACCTACAAATAATTTAGATAAAGAAGGTATTTGGCATTTAATAACATTTCTACAAAACTATAAAAAAACAGTTATGGTTATTTCTCATGATGCTGAATTTTTAAATAGTTTTACAGATTGAGTATTATACCTTGATATACATACAAAATGAGTAGAGCAATTTATGTGAGATTATCATGACGTTGTTGAGCAAATAAAAAGAAAAATAGAAAAAGAAAATATGGCAAATGCTAGACTAAAAAAAGAGGCTGATGCTAAAAAAGCACAAGCAGAGAAATTTGCACACAAGTGAGGTAAACTAAGACTTGTAGCTAAAAAAATGAGAGAAGCAGCAGCTGATATGACAGACGAAATGGTTGATACAAGAAAAGAAGATAAAACTATTAGAAATTTTAAAATACCGCTTCAAGATGATATAGGTTGAGTATTACTTGATATTCATTCAGCACATGTGATGAATGATGATGAAGTTGTAGAGAAAGATATAGATATACAAATTAGAAAAGATGACCACATACTTTTATCATGACCAAATGGTATAGGGAAGTCTACTTTACTAGAAAAAATAGTAAATGGTGATGAAACCTGAGCAACTCTAACTTCATGAGTAAAAATAGGGTATTATAGACAAGATTTTTCAAATTTAGATTTTGACAGGACTGTTTATGATTGTTTAAGAGAAACAGCTCCAGAAGAAATCTGAGAACAAGAGCTTAGATCAACAGCAGCATGATTCCTAATTACCTGACCAATCATGAAATCCAGAATTTGAGATCTATCAGAGTGACTAAAATGACTAGTAGCATTCTGCAGACTAGTATTCCTAAAACCATGAATTCTAATCCTAGATGAACCAACTAATCATATAAACTTCAGACACATCCCAGTAATAGCCCAAGCACTCAGTGATTTCAAATGATGAATGATACTAGTTTCCCATGTAGATGAGTTTGTATGGCAAATTAGGATTGATCAATATTTGGATTTGTAGAAAATATTTTAAAAAGAGATACTTTTTTTAATAATTATCTTCCTTAATCTGAAAATGTGCTTGTGGATGTAAACATGCAGGGCATTCTTCTGGGGCTTCAGTTCATTCATGTAAATATCAGCAATTTAAGCATTTCCAGATGATTTTGTTATCGTTTTTGAATACTTTTCAGTTTTCTAGGTTAGAGTATAGTTTTGAGTACCTTTCTTCATGAGCTTTTTCTACTTTTGCAATTTCCCTAAAAGCAGTTGCTATTTCAGGAAAACCTTCTTCTTCTGCGATTTGTGCGAATTCTGGGTATAGTATAGTCCATTCTTCATTTTCTCATTTTGCTGAAGCTTTTAGATTTTCTAAAGTAGTTCAGATTTTTCAAGCAGGGTAAGTCGCTGTAATTTCCAGATCACTTCATTCTAAAAATTTAAAAAATCTTTTAGCATGCTCTTTTTCATTTAGAGCAGTTTCAGTAAAGATGTTAAAAATTTGTACAAGACCTTCTTTTTTTGCTTGTTTAGCAAAAAAATCATATCTATTTCTAGCTTGAGACTCTCAAGCAAAAGATTTTAATAGATTTTCTTCTGTTTTAGTTCCTTTTATAGTTTTCATATTTTTTTAAATTATAAGATAAATATTATATAAGTATATAATATATTTTTTGTAAAAAAATCAAATTTATGATTTAATTATATATATTATCATTATATATTTCTTTTTTTGAAAAAATATTTATTAAATATCGTGATTTTAGTGTTATGTGTTCAATTTATAACACTATTTTTTAGTGCATTTTTATATGCTTGAATAGTTGAATCAAAAGATCTAATTGCTAAAACCTCTCTTTCTAGATATGAAAGAACAAAATTAGTAAGAGAAAAAATTAGGAGAATAATGATACAAAAGAGATTGAGAGCATTATATTTATCAGATAATGAAGAAGATAATAAAAAGGTAGAGAAGATTGAATCAATCATAAAAAATAAAATAAATAATCATTTGTGATATAAAAAAATACAAATAAAATATAATAGTATAGAGACAAATTTAAAACATGTATATAATTTTGATCTTACAGATAAATTTACTTATAAGACATTGCAAGAGAAATCTTTAAGTTGTGAACTTTCAGCTACTTCTGATATTATTTCATATTTAGAGGATAAAAGGGTAGCAGAATCATTTGTAATTAGATTGGTTGCAAAATCTCATTATAATACTTTACCAAGAATAGAGTGAGATAAAAAAATGTGGTGAAATCCAAATGCTTGATATGTATGATATATTCACGAATTGCCTTCATGAGAAAAAGCCACTCAAATAGCTGTTACTTGATATTGAGTTTTAGAACAACCGATTAATAAAATATATAATCAATTTAGATTTAAAACAAAAGTAATTACAAATCGTGATCATAATCATAATTATTCAAAAAAAGCACACTTAACAGATTTATTAAAAACAATAAATGAATGAAATATGGTACAGTTGTGGTGAGATTATTGTACAGAGCCAAAATATGAAGATACTGAAAATAGGAATCCATGTAAAGATTTTTATGATGATAGAAAAATAGAGTGGTATTATAAAAAAGGTTGAGAATTAGTAAAACATGAATGATTAATATGAGAACATGCTTTTTATTTATTATGATATAAATGATGAGTAGAAAATCCAAATCATATAATAGTATGGGATACTTTAACTTGAAGACATGTATATCCAATAAATGAGTGGATGAGAAAATGGGATAAAATGCAGAATAGAAGTATTATTGTCTATAAAAAACAAAAAGAATTGACAAAAAGATAATATCTCTTATACTATAAATAATATTATTGTCAACCTATATAAAATATGTGTAGCTGAACAAATAATTTTTGCATCAAACATAAGATAGTTTTATTTATTATAGTAACGCTTGTTCCTTACTATATTTTCAGTGAATATCAAGAAAAAATCAATTTAAATAACGTTATTTTTGAGAGGAAAAAAGAGTTATTATCCCAAATTAATGGTGATAATAATAATTTAGGTATTTTTCCTAAAACTTATGCTGAAGAAAATAATAGAAAGGAAGTAGAAAATGAAAAAGTAATAGAAATACTTGATAAAGTTAATTTGACTGTAGAATTTTATCCTCAGTCACCATTCTGAAAATGGTGACCTATATTTGAAGATACTTGTGAAGAAGCAAGTGCTTTATTAGCTGTAAATTATGTTAGATGAGTTACAATGACTAGGGAAAAATTTAGGGATGAACTTTTAAAAATAGTTGATTTTGAAAATAATTTCTTTTGATATTATAAAGATACAGATGTAGATGAAACAGCACAAATATTAGAAGAATATTTCAAATTTTCAGATTATAAAATATTAAATGAGCCTACTATAGAGGATATGAAAAAAGCATTAAGTGCCTGAAATATCATAATAACTCCACTCTTTGCAAGCTGAATGAACCTAAATTACACATGAACTTGACCAGATTATCATTTCATAGTAATAAAAGGGTATGATGAAGACAATTTCATCACACATGATGTTTGAACTAAAATGTGAGAAAACTATAAGTATGATCAATTAGAAATAATGGAAAGAATCCACGATTTTGATGAATTAAATATGTTAGATTGAGAGAAAAAATTGATAGTATTGAAAAAGAGATAATTAATTATCTCTTTTTTTTATATTATATTAAAATATTTAGTTTTGTGTTTCATATGTTTGTTTTAAGTTATTTACTGCATTTTCATCTTTAAAGTAATATCATTGATATGCAGTTACTCATAGAAATGATTTAACAAATGTAAGCATATTAATATCTTCTATCCATTCTGCTACTATAAATATTCATTTATTTTTTAGTTTTATAATTTCATTTTTTAGATTATTAAAGCTTGAACTTATAAGTGTTCACATTGCTTGATAAATATTATATAATGAATGTATGGTTTTTCAATCAATTTTTACAACTTTTATATTTTTAGGACTTAATGTTTTTATATTATTTATTACACTATTATGAGGAATTTCTTTAGAAATAGTATCATCAAGCGCAATAGGTATTCATAGTTTTTGTAATTCTTCAATTTTTTGTATAAAATATTCGCTATTTCTTGGTATTTTTTGATTTTCAAGAATTTCAAGTAATAAATCTCACTTTCATATTTTAATATTAAAATGCTTTTCTAATTTCTTAATGGTATCAATAAAGTCAGGATGATTAATATCACTTATTTCAACATTTATTGATATTGGCTTTTTAGCTTTTCATGATTTTATATCTTCAAAAACATTATATAAAACATTAAAAAACACACTAAAACTTAGTCAAAAATCATTATATATATCTAAATAATCTAAGTGATTAAAATTATTTTCTTTATTTTTAACTCTTAATAAAGCTTCATTAAAAACTATTTTTCACGTATCAGTAACAACTTGTTCATAATTAATACCTAATGATACGGAATTTTCTATACATTCAAAAAAATCTCTAAAATATATATTCATTTTATTTTTTATATATTTTTTTTCTCATAATTCTGGATGTTTTTTCAATAATTCTGTAAATATTTCTTCATGTTTTAAAATATATATTCAAATTTTATTAATTTTTGCTTGTATTTCTTTATCTTCTTTGCTATTTCTTACTTGTCTATGGGTTAATATTTTGTGTGTATTAATTCTAGTTTCATCACAAATAGTATTATTTATTCATAATCATATAGCTTTTACATCAGGACAAGGAGTTAAATGTTTATTTGGTGTTGTTTTCATAATATTTTAGTTAAATATTTACTTACTATTTATAATATTTTTTTATTAAATTACAAGAAAATTATTTTATATTTAAATTTTTTATATACTTTTTACTAAATACCTAAGTCAGCTTTTTTGTAAAATTTGTTCAAAGTTTTTTCAATACTGAAAATCCATGATAAAAATTCAGACTTTTGATCAGGGAATGTCTACTATTTTGTCTGGAGTAGTTCACAAGTTTTGTAATTCTTTTTTTGTTTTTGAATATACAAAAAAAGTTCTTTTTATTCTCTTAAGATCATCAATTTTTTCTATAAAGGTGACGTCATAAAGCTTATCTAGTTGAGCAACTATTTGATTAATATCTATTTTTTCAGTATTAAATCATATCAAAATATTTGCTTTGTTTTCATTATCAAAAGTAAGATTCATATCATCAATATTATAATTTCTTTTTCTGATAAGATTTGTAATTCTATTTAATACTCAAACAGAATTATTTACTTTTAAGTTTATATATTTAGTTGTGCTCATAATTATTTTTATTTAATGATAGTATTTTTTAATGATTTTCATGGTTCTACAATAGGGAATACGTTATCTATATCTTTTTCTAGTTTGACTTCTATTACAGCAGGTCATTTTTTATTTAATTCTAAAGATAATATTTTATTAAATTTAATAGAATTATTAACAGAATAACCATTTATACCATAAGCTTCAGCTACTTTTTTAAAGTTTGGTGAAGATAGTGGAGTAGATGCATAATTTTTGTTATATAAATGATCTTGTAATTGTCTTACCATTCATAAAAAGCTGTTATTCATTATTATGACTTTTATATTTAGATTATGGTGTTTTAGAAGCTGTAATTCTTGAATATTCATTTGAATTCATCAGTCTCAAGCAATCACTATTATAGTTTTTTCTGGATTAGTAAAAGCAGCTCAAACAGATGTTGGTAATCAAAATCACATAGTTCATGCTCATCCTGAAGTTAACCAATATTTTGATTTTGATACTTTGATTATTTGAGCTGACCACATTTGATGTTGTCATACATCTGTAACGAATACAAAATTATCAGATTTTTTAGTATTATTATTTATTATATTTAAAGCATTTTTTACTCAAAAATATGATGTTTTTTCTTCGTAAGGATGACTTTCTTTCCATTTTTGTATTTTGTTTTTCCAGTCAGTTATTTTTAGTTTGTTTAATTTGTTTTCTAATATTTTATTTAAAAAATATTTAGCATCAGAAAGTATAGCTATATCTGTTTTAACTAGTTTATTTAATTCTGATTTATCAATATCAACATGGATAATTTTTGCTTTTTTTCAAAAGCTTTCATAAGTACCAACTATTCTATCATCAAATCTTGATCAAATATTTATAATCAAATCAGCATTGTGAATGGCAAGATTTGCATGATAAAATCAATGCATTCACATCATTCATAAATAATTTTTATTCTTTTCATTTATTATTCATTTTCAGTGAAGAGTGGTAACAGTTGGAATTCATAATTTTGAAACAAACTCATTTAATTCATTTTCAGCTTTTGATATTTTTATTCAATGACCAACTATTAAAATAGGTTTTTTAGCATTATTTATTTCACTTAATATTTTTTTTATTACAGAATCTTTTATTAAAAAATTTTTTTCTTCTTGTTTTGTATATCATTTAATTATGTTTTCTCATGTATATAAGTCAGTTTGAATATTTTTTGGAAGATCTATAAGTACTGGTCCTGGTCTTCAAGTTGTAGCTATTTCTATTGACGCGTTTAAAATTTCAGGAATAGTGTTAACGTCATCAATTAAAAAGCTATGTTTAGTAAAACTCATAGTTGCTCAAATTGTATCCATTTCTTGAAAAACATCATTTCACATAAAGGTATGTGGAACTTGAGCGGTCAAAAAAATCATAGGAATATTATCCATATATGCATCATAAACTCATGTAAGAGCATTAGCAGTTCCTGGCCCAGAAGTTACAAGACAAACTCATATTTTATCACTAGTCCTTGATTGTCATTGTGCTGCAAAAGCTGCTGCTTGTTCATGTCTTACAAGTATATGTTCTATTTCTTTGCATTTACTTAATTTATCATACAGTGGTAAATTAGCTCCTCAAGGGTATCAGTAAATTCTAGATATATTATTAGAAATCATAGATTCAAGTAATATATCTGCTCAAGTTTTATTCATTTTTAATAAATTAAATAATAAAAAAACTCTATTTTTATGGTAAAAATAGAGTTTTTAAGTGTTTTGTTTTTTTAACAGAAAAATTACTCTATTTTTTTAATAAAACAGAGACTAAGACAATTATCAAAGCAAAATTTTTCATAATTTGTGTAAAAAGATCATTAAATCTATATTTAGAATATATGTAATTAATTTGTTTATGCAAATTTAAATAAATTTGACAAATTAATATAAATTTTTACCCTAAAATTAATAATTAATTAAAAAATATTATGACATACATTACTTTTTTAAATAAATGGAGTATTGCTAGAATCTGAAATATAGGTTTCTGGTGATTTTGGTGTTTTTAAAAAAAGTAATAAAAATCAATTAAACTAAAAACTGTTATTTCAGATTAGAAATAGCAGTTTTTTTGTGGTAAAAAAACAAAAGGGTAACCACAAGGGTTACCCCTACAAATTAATTAATAATAAAAAAATAAAATGCGCAGCGAAGTAAGTGCCCTTGGGGTAAAAAATAATAATTTACAAGAAATCATAAAAGAAGATAATAAATATTTTATGATAGAAAAAAATGAAAAAGTAGTAGTTTGAACATGAATACTACACAAATTAGAAAATTTAGATGAACTTTCTAGATTACAAACTGAAACTAGAAACAAAATAGTATTTATAGCACCATTTTGTTTGGGTACAAGAGAAAAATGATATGAAACAGAGTGAGATGAACTAATATTAGCTATGGAAGTAGAGAAAGAAATGAATTTTACAAGAGAACAAATTATGGAAATATTGCCTGATAATGATGTTAGTTTAGATAATTTGCAACAGAGTATAAGTGATGAAGATTTTGAAAAAAAAGTAAAAGAAATAAAACTAGAGATAGAAAATTGAGAAGTAAATCAGATGATATTTTCGAGAAAATTTTCTTGTGAAACTAAAACAGATAATAAAACATTACAAAGTATGTATCATAAACTTTTAAAACAAAGATGACAATATATGACTTATTTATTTGATACATGAGATGATGTGTTTATATGAGCAAGTCCAGAAAAGCATTTAGTAATAGAAAATAATCAAGTTATTATGAATCCAATAGCTTGAACACTTTGAAAATGAGACATAAAAGATTTTTGAAAAAGATTAATAGAATTTCTAAGTGATAAAAAAGAAATAGGTGAGCTTGCTATGGTAATAGACGAAGAATTAAAAATGATATCAAAGATTACAAAATCTTGAATTATAGATGTGCCACTTTTAAAAGAAGCCTGAGCAGTAATACATACAGAAGCTGATTTGATTTGAGAAATAAAAAATGATTTAAAAATAATTGATGCTTTTAAAGAAACTTTGTTTGCTCCTACACTTGTGTGATGACCAATTAAATCAGCATTTAGTTTGATAAAAAAATATGAACAAATATCTAGATGATATTATGGTTGAGCATTTGGAATATTATGAGAAGATTTTTTAGATACTGCTATAGTTATTAGAACAGCTTTTGTATCAAAAATAAATAAAATTTTAACAGTTATTGCTTGAGCATGAATAGTTGATAATTCTGATCCTGAAAGTGAAGCAAATGAAACAGTATTAAAAAGTAGGTGATTTTCATGAGCAATTACAAATAAAAGTTCTCCAAATATGATCAATTATATGGATAGTTTATCATGAGAAGAAAGATTAGAAATAGATAAATTATTAGAAGATAGAAAAAATCAATTATCAGATTTTTATTCAGAAAGTAATTTAAATAGAGACTTAACGGTAGAAAAAATAAAATGAAAAAAATTTTTACTAATGAATAATTGAGATGATTTTGTATACCTATCATGATTTATGTTAGAAAAGATGTGAGCAGTTATAGATATAGTAGATAATGAAAATTTTAAAACAGAAGATACTTTAAATTATGATGCAGTACTAATATGACCATGATATTGAAATATAAATGATGAAAATGATCCTAAAATGCAAAAATTATTAAAAGATACTGAGGATTTAATAAAAATAAATACAAAACTCTTATGAATATGCTTATGACACCAGGCTATTTGTAAGGTTAAATGATATGATATTGAAAAGCAAGATGATATATCACAATGAAAACAATTAGATGTTATACTTAACTGAAAAAGACAAACACTTTGATTTTACAATTCATTTTCACCAGTATCTAAATGACATGAAAAATGAGTAGAAAGGTTTAAGTGTAGTAGAATATTATTATACAAAAAACCAAATATTTCTTCAATTCAAGCTCACCCAGAATCTATAATGAGTATAAATGGATTTGAAATATTTAAGCAAATGGTGTTAGATGTAATTTAAAAGAACAGTGATTTTAAAATCACTGTTCTTTTAATATTTCCTCAATCTTACTTGTCCTTAATATTCCAGGCAAATACTGATAATGAAGATGAGCTATACTTCTATGTCATGTTGTTTCTCTCATAAAAGAGAAAAATTGCTTATCTTTATAAAATGATTTAATGAATTTTTGAACATCACTCATTTCAGCAAATTCTTCTTTAGATAATTCATGAGAAAATACTTTATGAGAATAAGGAACAGCCATAATATGATCGTCTAATCATAAATAAGGATATTTATTATGCTGAACATACCAGTATTTTCATTTCCAAATTACAAGATCTCATTGAGATTTTATATCACAAAAAGGACAATTATCTTTACATAAATCTTTTTGTATTTTGTAATCTTTTCTATCAAGAGGCATTGTTTTTATTTTAGAAATATTATTAATTAACAGCAGTTTTATGGATTATTTCAAAATCTTCATTAGGTATTTCATATTCTTTTGATATTATTTTAAGAATTTTTGTAACACATTCTTCTTGTAAAAAACATGTTTCACATTTTTCATTTCATTGTACATCAAATATTAAATCTTCACCATCTTTTCAAGTACAAGTAGCTTCAAAACTATAATCTTCATCTGGATTTTTTTCACAATCAGGAGTATAATTATTCATTTTATATTTATATTAATATTAAGTTTTATTGTTATTTTTATAAAGATATTTACAATTTTGTCAAAAAAATAGATTATTTGTAAATTAAATTTTATTATTTATTATATATATAATTATTTTTTAATAAGATTTGTATGATAGATATAAATGATGCTTGGTATAGAATAAGTGTAAAGGCTATTATATATAATAGTGAATGAAAAATATTATTGTGTAAAGAGGATAATTGAATGTGGGATTTTCCAGGTTGATGACTGGATCATGGTGAATTATCTGAAAAATGTGTTAAAAGAGAAATAAAAGAAGAAATGTGATTAGAAGTATTGACAGTATCAGAAACACCAGTTTGTTTTATAACTGCACAGAAAAAAATAAGTAAAACAAGACCATGGATATGAAATTTGTGTTATGAGGTTACAGTAAATAATTTAGATTTTACTTCATCAGATGAATGTACAGAAATAGATTTTTTTAACAAAGAAAATATAAAAGAAATAAAAGTATTTGAAAATGTTGAAAAGGTTTTTAATAAATTACTTTAATTAAAAAAACATGAAAAAAATTACAAAAGCATCACTTATTTGTTTTTATAATTCAGAAAGGCAAATATTGTTACAGGAAAGAGGGGATTATTCTAAATATTGAGAAGAATGGGCATTTTTTGGTGGATGAATTGAAGAATGAGAAACGGCTTTAGAAGCTTTTTTAAGAGAAGCTAAAGAAGAGCTTGGTTTGGATATGAATGATTTTGAATATGACTATATATGAGAATTTATACACGAATTTCCAGAAAGAAAGGCTTATAGACATTTATATTTAATTGAAACTGAATTTAAAGAAACTGATTTTACTGTATTTGAATGATCATGAGCAAAATATTTTACCTTAGATGAATCTAGAGATTTAAGTTTTCCTGTACCACCATGAGAATTAATTGATATTTTAGAAAAATATATTTAAAAAAAGTAATAAAATTATATTTTATTACTTTTTTTGTTTGGTTTAAATGGTGATTGTTGTAACACAGTATATCATGAGATTAAGCTATATACTGCGGTTTAAGATTTTGAGAATTGAAAAAATATTAAAAGTTGTTATAGTGTTTATATTATTTAATGATCTATTATAAAAATGAAAGAAAAATTAGAAATATATGATTTAGATTGAAATCAGTTAAAAATTCAAGATAGAAAAGAATTTTATTCAGAAATTAAACAAGAAATATAAAGATACTTGAAAAATAACAAAAAAAGTTAAAAGTATTAGGTTAATACTTATGAATTCTTCTTGAAGAATATATTTACAAAAGAGAAGTAATTATAAAAAACAAAATTCATGATTATATGATAAATCTGTATGATGACATGTTGTAAACAATGATAGTTATGAATTAACTGTAGTAAAAGAATGTGCTGAAGAATTATGATTTCCAGCAACTATACTTTCAGAGAGAGATTTCAATAAATCTTTAAATGTAACTGATCTAAATATTATATGAATTTTTAGACAAGTTGATTTTTTAGAAAATTTTGTATCTACTAGAATAAGCTTAGATTGATCTATAATAGAACAACCATATATTACACCTATTTATATCTGATATTATGATTGAGCAATAAAGTTTGTTGATTGAGAAAGCTCTTGAATAGAAGTATTTTTATTAGATGAATTAAAAGAAGAAATACAAAATAAACCAAGTAAATTTACAGAAGATATTAAATTTATGGTTAATAAATATAGTAAATACTTAGTTCCTATAAAATAATAATATGAAAACAATTTTAGTTGATGCAATAAATACTTTTTTTGTAAGATGAGAAGGTATTAATAAAGAAATGTATGAATTATTAGAATCATTTCCAAATAAAAAAATAATTCTTACAAATGCAGATAAAGAGAAACAAGAATCATTAGGTTTTGTTAATATGCCTTATAAAGTTTTTACTTTGAATTTTGATCCTGAAAAAACTGATCCAGAGTATTATAGAACACTATTATCTAAATATAATTTATCTGAATCAGATGTTATTTATTTTGAACATAGTATAGATGCTGTTAATTCTGCAAAATCTGTTTGAATAAATACTTATCATTATGATAAAGATAAGAGGGATATTAAATGATTAGAAGAGTTTATTAAAAGTAATGTATAAAATATGAAATTTGAACTTATAAAAGAAAATGAAAAGTGAAAAGTTTATCAATCTGATAAATTTAAAACATTTTATAGGAATAAATGAACTATATCTTGAGATAATGAAATTAATAAATATGAATTAATATATCTTATTAATTGAAAAGCTGAAATTACATTGAGAGATAAGATAGAGATAGTTGAAGCTCCGTGTGTTTTTGAATTTCCAGAAAATACATATCATAAAATATATGCAGTAACAGATATAAGTTTTATTTTATTTGATAAATAGTAATTATGAAAAAAGTAATAATAACATGATGAAGTAAAGGATTATGATTAGAGATATCTAATATGCTTTTATCAAAGGAAGTAGAAGTAGTTTCTTTATCTAGAACAAAAGCTGATAACGAATCTACTCATATATTTACAGACTTTTTGAAAAGTGAATCAATAGATTTAGCTATAAAAGAAATTAAAAATAATTATTCAGACTTTGATACTATTATTTTGTGTGCTTGAGGTTGAGAAATAGAAGAAATATGAGAAATAAAAGAACAAAGTGTAGAAGAAACTATGTCATTAAATCTAAACTCTAATATACAAATAGCTAATGAATTATTAAATACAGTAAAAGAGAATTGAGCTGATATAGTAGTTATTTGAGCAACTATTTGATATAAAGCAAATAAGTTTATGCCAGTATACAGTATTGCAAAATGGTGACTTAGATGATTTGTTGAGAATATAAGAGAAACATGTAAATGAACTAAATCTAGAGTTATAAATGTAGTTCCATGATGATTAAATACAGAATCTAATATTTGACCAGAATGAAGAGAAACACTTATTTCTAAAAAAACTTGAAAAGGGGTAAGTTCATTAATAGATCCAAAAGAAGTATCAGAGCTTATTTATAATTTTTTATCTTTATCAAAAAATATAGAAATATCTGAAGTAATTGTTAATAGGAAATAAAAAAATATGGAAATAGATTATAAAATAGTTTCTTTAATAATCTGAATAATATTAACTTTTATATGATATTTTTATTATATAAGAGATATTTTTCGTGGAAAAACTAAGCCTCATATTTTTACTTGGTTGATTTGGTGAAGTTTAACTCTTATTGCTTTTATAGCTCAATTATCAGATAATGCCTGACCATGAGCATGGGTTACATGAGTAACAGCATTTGTAAGTCTATTTATAGCATTTATATCTATATGGAAATGAGAAAAAGAAATTACTAGATCTGATAAATATTCTTTTTTGTGAGCTATTTTAGCAATAATTGTATGGTATTTAACAGATAATGCTTTATATTGAGTATTACTAGTTACTTTAATAGATGCACTTTGATTTTATCCAACTTTTAGAAAAAGTTATTATAAGCCATTTGAAGAAACTTTGTCAGCTTATACTTTAGCATCAATAAAATTTATATTTTGAATAATCGCTTTAACTAACTTTACATTAATTACTTATTTATATCCACTCTCTTTAGTAATAATGAACTTAATTTTTGTTATTATGGTTTTAATTCGTAGGAAGATGTTATCTTAATTTTATATATAAATAATTATGTCATCAGAAATAAAAAAATGTAAAGATTGTTTAGAAGAACTTTCTATAAGAGAAGTATTAATAATTAAAATAAAATGTTGGAAATGTAAAAAAGATATGTTAGCAGCAGGTTTACTTATATGAGATGATTATATTGATACACCAGAAGAAATGACAGAAAAAGATATTAGTATAGCAAAGGATAGTTGAGTAATCTTAGAAGAAAGGTTTTCAAAAACTACTAAATCTACATATTTAGCTAATATATGTCCAAGTTGTAATATGTTTACTTGAAGTTTTCCATTAACTGAACATATTATAGATACATTACATTGAAAAGATTATAAAAAAATTAGAAGTTGATACTCTTGTTTGAATTGTGAGGAAGTTTAAATATCTTTAACTAAATCATCAAAATTTTTTCTTTTAACTTTTTTATTGAAAAAATTATTTCATTCATTATAACAATTTCATATTCATATTTTTGTTTCATAAAAACTATCTCATCAAAATCTAGATGCAGTAAAATATTGATGTCATTCAATATCAAAATAGCTAAAGCAAATTTTTTCCAATCTTCATAATCATTTCAAAAAGTTTTTATCATCAATAGTACTTTTGATGTTGATTAAAGGTTTAATGTCAGTGTTATGTATACTTAGATTATTATTTGATAAAGGAGAAAGAGCTAAAATATAACTATTTAATCAAATAATTCATCAATTATCTTTTTGAATATATATTATTGAATTAATATCTTTAGCTATTGAGTTTGAGAAATTTTTTATTGTTACTTCCTGTTTATTTTTATTATAAGAAATAGGAAAAAGAGTAGGCCTAATAGATGTTATATGTTGTATTTCAGATCATTTTCTTAGTAAAAATGTTTCTTTTGTGTAAATCAACAATATACCAATAGTTAAGAAAATTCAGCATATTTCAAATATTTTTAAAGAGTTAATACTTTTTATTTTTTTTATTAATTTTTTAAGGTCCATTTTTTTTATGTATATACTATAAATTAATATACAAATTGGTATTATTATAAAAAAGAATGACAATATATTTATTAGTGTAATCATATTTATGTATTATTTAATTATTTTATATATGTAATATATTATGATAAACTTTAAAAAACAAAATTTTTATTAAAAAAGTTCAAAAATTTAATGTTAAATTAATATGCTATCATTATAATAATAAGTTTGAATTATTATAATGGCTTTATAATCATAAAAACATACTTGTGTTTTAAAAGTATCTAAGTATAATGAATTTTATTTTAGATACTTTTTTATTAGTACCAACAGATTGAAAAGATATCAGAAATAATGCAAGATTAAATGTAGTGAAAGATATGATGAAGGATAAGAATAGCTTTATTATTAAAAACCAAAAAGACACTGAACTTAATATAAAGTCTAGTGTCTCTGAGTTGTGTTACTATAATGGTCGGAAACGCAGGACTTGAACCTACAACCCCGTGTTCCCAAAACACGTGCGCTACCAATTGCGCCAGTTTCCGTTTTTTTTGTTTAATTTAATGGTGGGTATAGGAAGATTTGAACTTCCGACCTCACGCTTATCAGGCGTGCGCTCTAACCAACTGAGCTATACACCCTTGTAGTAAAAAATAAAAGCAGGAAGTAGTAAAATAGTACCTTCTACTTTTATTTGCATGTTGTTTAATGGAGCGGGTAATGAGACTCGAACTCACAACCCTCTGCTTGGAAGGCAGATGCTCTAGCCAATTGAGCTATACCCGCAAAAATCACATTCCAACTTGCGAGACATATTCTATTAAAAAACTTACTTAAGTCAATACTTTTTGGCTCTTTAAAAATTCTAATATAAACACGGCCACTTTTGAGTATAATGTAAATACTACGT
>CAZGNU010000011.1:0-33597 GCA_964527325.1 uncultured Candidatus Peribacteria bacterium
ATTACTATATAATTTTATTCAAAATTTCTATTTACACAGTTTTTTGCATACTCCCCATAAAATCAACTTTTATCCATAATATCTAATTGATTTTTCTTTATTACTGCTCATTTTCACATCCTGATTGTTTTTGATTCCATTACTTCTCATCATGGTAATAATAAATCATATCATCTATTATTCTTTTTCTTCATTTTTTTTCCTCACAATAAAGAACACAATACTGTCTCTCATAAAATAGATGTGACTTCCCTTGCTTGGTCTATGTGATTTTGATTAAATGAAGGTTCAACATATCTTGAAACCTTTGTTTTTACATCTGAAACTGTATTAGATACATTTATTTCCTGCATATCTCAAGTCTCTATATCTACAAAATATCATGGAACTATTGAAAGCCTATTAAATCAAGTCATAATTTATATAAAAAATATTTTCTACACAATAAGTAATTTTTCTAATCCTCAAAATATCTATTCTCTTTTAAAAACAATATAATATATTCAAAATATTTCATAAATGTTTCAGAATACTCAAGTGCTGGTGTAAACCATGCTCTTACATTTTTTTCATCAAATTTCTTTTTAGGTCCCCGATCCCCTGGATATTTTAACTCACTTATTAACGGATGTATTCTATCTATTGCTCTTGCAAATTTTGCTTCTTTACTATCTCAATTTTTAAATTCTAAATCCATTAATAACAACTTTACATTCATATTTTCTGGATATCTATCAGCTAAAGATTCAACTCATTTTTTTTCATTTTGTTCCTTATTTTTTCTTTTTTCTCTATTTGAAATACAAGTATCATCAGTTTCAATTTCTACATCATCATGATATAACAATAAATCATAAACTAACAATCTATCCAAATCTTTAAATTCCTCCGCTGTCATAATAAATAAATCTGCTAATTTTATACAGTCATTTACATGTTCTGAATCAGTTTCTTTTCTAATTATTTCTTTTTGAGTTTTTTCACAAAAATAATTATTAGAACAATTTCTTGATACTGTTTTTAATTCAAAAGCTTCTAAAATTTTTAATAAATTTTCAAGTTCTGGATTTATACAATTACTTATTCAAATCTTTGTTAAGACTGTATTTTTAGTAATTGCTTTTGGTGTTTTTAATTGTATATCACCTTCTTTTATTTCACTATTTGGTATATTTAACATAAAAATATAAAAAAACTAATATTAATAAGATTATTATAAATATTAGTTTCTTATTGTCAATAAATTCATTTTTTTCTAACTATCCCCAAATATTTCTAACAAGTACAGGAATAAGTTAATAATATCTAAATAAATATTCACAGCAATTGTTACTGCTGTTCCCCATGTTTCATCTCAGGCCATTTTTTCTAGTGTGTTGAAATCATAGATTAAATATCAAGTGAATATTAATACTCAAAAGTATGCTTTTATTAGTGAAAATATTCTTGATTTAAAGAAAAAAATATTTAATAATCACATAATAATTAGAATAATCAGTGAAATAAATAAAAACATTCACATAAAGCTGAAATCTATATCACTTATGAATACTAAACTTGCAGTTGCAAATACAGCTAAAGCAGTAGAAAACATGGCTTGTGAAACAATTCTATTCCAATGTTCATTTGATTTATTACTGTTTAAATATTCCTCTAAGTCTTGAACTTGTTCTGTGGTTAATTGTTCTCATTTTTTTAATACTATATTTCTTTCTTTCAAAAATTTATTAACTTTATTTCTTTGTCACATTGAATGTATAGTTGGTGATATCATCCATCAAATTGCTGCAGAAAACAATGCAACTAATCCTAAATTTAAAGGAAATGAATCTGCAAAAAACATAATAGCAAATAGTAGCCCAAATGTCACTATTATACTTCACCACCCTGATTTTTGTTCTGGATTTTTATTCATATATGCTGAAGCAGCAGTGATTAACAACATAGCTCAAACAATATAAAAAGTACGTGCAAATAATATATCAAACATAAATAATTTTATTATTTTATAAGTAAAGTTAGTTTAACAGAATATTATTTTTTAGCAATAAAAACCTAAATTAAAAGATTTTTCAATTATTATATTCTAATATTTGTTGCTGATATTTTTTTCTTCATCACTCTGTTGGATATTTTCAAGTTATACACCCTAAACACAATTCTTTTGTTTCTACTCTTAATGCTTTTATTAATCATTTTTTTCTGATGTATTTTATTGAATTTGCTCAGAAATCATTAGCTAAAGCTTTTAATTCTATTTCTGTTGGATTATTAACATCTTCAAAATATTTTCTTACTACCAATTCTTCTATTTCTGCCATATTTATTCAATAATAACATGGTGAAGTAACAGCTGGTGAAGGAATCCTTAAATGTATTTCTAATGGTTCATAAAAATCACAAAAAGCACTTACCAAATATTTCATTGTAGAACCACGAACTACACTATCATCTATTAATACTACTTTTTTTCATTTAATATATTTTTTTAAATTTGGATTAAATATATATTTTGCTTTTATTTTTTCTTCTCTAGTAGCATTATCTGCAATAAAAGTTCTTCAAATATCTGGATTTTTTGTAATTGCTGGTGATAATAATGGTAACTTTATTTTACTTGAATATCATTCTGATGCGTAAAGTGAACTACTAGGTATATCAATAACAACTGTATTCCTGCTATTAAAGTCTTCAAGTTCAGTTTTAGATAATTCAGATCACAATGAATGTCTGTGTGAATTCGTAGCCCTTCACCATAAAATAGTTTTTGAATCAGTAAAATATACTGCTTCAAAAAAACAATTAGCTTTTCTTTTTGGTGGTTCTATATCCATCCTTTCTGTAGTTACTTCTTTTGTTTTTGAATCCACTTGTACTATTTGACTTGCTCTTACAAAGTTTGGGTTATCATCTCCTCATGCTTTAAATAAAGCAGAGCTTTCACTTGATAGTATTAAATTTCAGTCTAATTCTTCCCATGAAAGTGGTCTAAATCACCATTTATCTTTAGAAAAGGCCATGTTTCAGTCTTTTGATAAAAGTAATATATTACAAGCTCAATCAATTTTATCATTTATATATTCTAATATTTCTTTTAAATCAGTAACTCATGATTTTACTTTAGATAAAATCATGTGTTTTAATACATTTGTATCAAGTATAGGTCTTTTAATTTCTATAGTTTTATCTTGTTTTTCTAATTCTATGGCAAGTTCTTCTGCATTTACTATATTTCAATTAAATGCAAATGCCATTCAATGTTTTAGATGATTAAGTTCAAATGGTTGATTATATTCTGGATTTGTTTCTGTAGATCATCAACTTGTTGGATATCTAGCATGTCATATAATTCATACTATTTTTCATTTTGTATTTTCTATTTCTTCTTGAACTTCTTTATTTAACTCTTCAAATTTAAAAGTTTCTATTTTTCAGTCATCAAATAAAACGGATAATCAATACCCGTTTTGTCCTCTATTTTTGTTTCACCTTAATAAATCAGTTGCTGTTTCTAGCAAATTGTTATTATTTCCATCAAGATTATATACTCAAACAATTCAACACATAAATAAACATATTTTAAAACAATATTAATCTTCTCATAATATTACATTCTTTTCCATTAATATTTCTAATATTTTTTTTGCTTTTTCTTCTCAGTGTTTCTCAATTAATTGTAAAACTGACATTCTTTCTTCTACTAACGTATTTGTTCAATCATTCTCTCTCACATTACCTTTTGCCTCCATATATTATAATAAAAAAATATAAAATTATTTACTATAAAATACAATATTAGTTTTATTTGTCAATTTTATTTTTTCTTTAATAAGTAAAAGAAGCTGATTATGAGAATAATCAGCTTCTTTTTATTATAAAATATTTGAATTTTACTTACTGTAAAACTCAAATATTTTCTCTAAATGTCCTTGGCAAAAATCATGTGCAGATTTCCAAGGTAACATTCTAGGATTATTAACATTATAATCCTTAAATTTTTTTACACCCCCTTTTTTATATACATATGTTCTTTCAATAAATTCTCCTTCGAAGTCCATCAAAAATGGTATTGTAACATAGTCACAATTAGTAGAAAACAAATATTTTCTTTGATTGCCTTCTAAAACTATTTCTTCACCGAAAAACGAAAAAGTAGAAACATTCCCTGCTTCATTTCCTCTTATTTTAGTAACCCATACCATTAAAGATCCTTTACTTGGATCTGAAGCTATAGTATAATGGTCTGAATCAATATTAAAATTGACTAGAGCAGTGTTACTATCTCCTTCTTTTTTTGGAGTATAAATCTCAGCTTTTTCTCTTTTTTCTACAACTGCTCTAGCCACCTGTTCAGATAAAGGTAATTCTGCACAAGAAATTGAAGCAGAAAAAAAAGACAACAAAAGTACTAAATTACATATTTTCATAGTAAACTCTCCTTTTTGATTTTGAAAATTGATTAAAATTCAGTTGTGACACTATACGATTTAGTACTGTATTGTCAATAGTTAATCAGAATATATATCTTTTAAAGATTTTATGATTTTAAATATTTTTTTATCTTTTATTTCATAAAAAACTTCTTTTCCATCTCTTGCAGACTCTAAGATTCATTCAGATTTTAATCTATTAAGTATTTGTGAAACCAAAGATTGTGAAATACCTAAATCCTTACTAATTTTTCAAACTCACTTATCACCTTTCCAAATATAACACAAAATAGAAAGTCTATTTTCATTTGAAAGTATTTTCATAATCTTACTTACTTCTTCTGAATTTTTTTGTAATTTTTTATACATATTAATATATGATTATATATTGATTTTAATATAAACACTTTTTAATTTTTATCAATAAAAAATAAATATTGTTCATTATTTTTATACATGAACAATATTTATTCCTATATAATAAATATTATAAAAAAATAGTCAAAATAAATACAATAATTAATATGTAAATATTGGCTTTAATTATACATCTTTATAAAAATATAAAAAAATGGATTTATAATCTATTAACATTATAATGATAGACGTTAGTTTATTCAAAAAACAATTTGACCTATGAATACAATAATGCCAGGAAGTAATGAATTAATAGAAAAAGTACAATATAATATAGAACCAATTAGAAATTGAAAAAAAGATAAAGACTGAAAACCTGAATATATTTTTAATGAAATTTTATCTGATTTTGGTGATACTGCTACAACACCTGAAGCATTAGATATTCTTAGAAATGAGGGTAAAACCTTCAATTTATTTAAAAAAATGTTTTTGTTTGCAGTAAGCGAAATGCAAATAAAAAATAAACCTTCATCTGTAAATCTATATTTAATGGATTTAGCTAACCCTGATTTAGTAGATGAAATGAAAAAAAGAGAAAAACACTTTACCTTTAATCCTTCACAAATATGTCTTGAAGTTCTAGAATGTAATTATTGAAAACTAGATAATAATGCAATAAAAAACTTAACTATTCTAAAAAAAAGATGATATAAATTTGCTATTGATGATTTTAGTTTAGATTTTGATCCTGATGATATAAGTTTCGATAATTTGACTACTCTTCTTACATATAACCTTGTACCTGATTATGTAAAAATTGATTGAAAATTTTTAGCTAAAATATTTAATAATGAATTAAATAAAGATAGTATTAGAGAATTACGTGTAATAATAAAATTTCTAAAATCGAAAAATATAAAAATAATATGAGAATGGATATGAAATACTGATGAATGATATATAGCAAAAAGTTTATGAATAGAACTTTTCCAATGAAAATTTCTTAATGATGATTTTGAACTTAAAGAAGAAAAAGTTAGAAGTTTTAAGTTAACTAATGATATTGATAGTTTCAAGCTATACATGAATGCAAAAGCTGAAGAAGCAGAAAAACTCTTTAATAAAATGGATAATTATACTCCTTTAAAAAAACATGAGGATATTTCTCTTTCTGTTCAAATATTAGCTGCTATGAAACATAGTAATTCTAATGTAGAAAGAGTATTATTACCTGCTTAATAAAAAAATTACTAAATTATTATAATTTAGTAATTTTTTTATTTTTAAACTTCCTTCATACTCAATTGAATCTTTCCTGTCTTTTCATCTATACCTGTGATTTTTACTTTTACTGATTGTCAAACCTCAACTTCTTCTTTTGGATCACTTACAAATTTATCAGCAATTTGAGAAACATGAACTAGTCAATCATTTTTCATTCAAATATCTACAAATGCTCAAAAAGCCACCACGTTTCTAATAACTCATTCTGTAATATCTCATACATTTAATTCTACACTTCACCTTTTTATTGCTTTTTTATGTGTAGAATTTATTCTTTTTTCTTTTCAAATACTTTCATACGAATCTACTATAAATTCCATAGTAGAAATATTTACATCAGGATAGATTTCCATTAAAGCAGATTTTTCACTTTCATAATCTTCTGGTCAAACATCTTGTTCTAACATGTATTTTGTTAGCTCATATTGTTCTGGATGAATATCTGTATTATCTAATACTTCGCTACTGTCTGGAACTCTCAAAAATCATGCAGCTTGTTCATATACTTTGTCATTTAATTGTTTTTTCAAATCTGCTCTAGATTTATATGGTCTATGATTATAGATTTTTTTTGCACTTCTTTTATCTATACCTGAAATATGATTAAGTACATAACTAGAAGCCAAATTTACATTTATTCAAATATCATTAACTACGTCTTCAACTACATTTCCTAATTTTTCTTCTAATTTTTTTTCTGGCATATCATGCTGATACATTCATACTCCTATACTTCAAACTGGTATTTTTACAAGTTCAGATAATGGATCAATAAATCTTCTACCAATTGAAACAGTTCATCTATCTAGACTATCAAGTTTTGGAAATTCTTCTTTTGCTATTTTTGATGCTGAATAAACTGAAGCTCAACTTTCATTTACAATAAAAATATCAATTCATGTAATTTCTTGTAATATTTCTACAGTTTCATTTACTCAAGTCCCATTTCAAACAACTATTACAGTAGGAGCTTCTTTTTTTATAATACTTAATAATTTTGTTTTAGCAAAATCCTTTGCATGAAGAAATATTTTATCAAACAGTACAGGATTACCTAGTTCATCAAGTACAGCCATTTTACAACCTGCTCTATATCCTGGATCTATTGCTAAGATTTTTTTACCATGCTCTGGTTTTGTCATAAGCAAGCTTCAAAGATTTTGTTTAAATGACTCAATAGCATCATCTTCTCAAATTTCAGAAAGCATTCATCTAAGTTCATTTTCAACAGATTTAAATAATGTTTTATATCATTCACTAAAAGCTTGTTCTAAGATTTCTATAAACGGAGTTTGTGTTTCTAATATTCTTGCATAATGAAGTTGTAATCATTCATAAGTTTTTTCTGTTTTTTCAATTTTCACACTTAATATTTTCAGTTTTTCTCATCTATTTAATGCTAATATTTGATATGGTTTTAGCCAAGCTATTCTCTGAGTAAAATCTGAATAAATATCAAACTTAGGAATTTGTCATCTATCTTTTTCATTTAATTTTTCAAGACTTTTCTCTGTTTTTATTTTTGAAACTATATTATTATATTTTTGTAAAGTTTCTATTAAATCAGCTCTCAAATCAGCATTAGCTGAGATTTCAGCAGCTATTATATGTATACATCATTCTAATATTTCTTCTTCAGAGTATTTTTCTAATAAATCAGTCCCCCTCTCAATCTCCCCCCAAGGGAGAGAAGTAGCTACCCCTTTCTCCCCTGGGGGGAAAGGTTGGGATAGGGGGATATTTTTCTTTATAAAATCAGCAACAACTTGAAATCATTTTTCAATTGCAATCATTGCTTTTGTTTTCTTCTTGCTCTTATATGGTTTATATATTTCTTCTACTTCTTTTAAAGTTTTAGCTTTTAATATATTATCCATCAATTCAGGAGTCATTTTTCAAAGTTCTTCTATTCAATTTACTGCTGTTTGTTTTGCTTTATGAAGTTTTTCTGTTTTATCTTTCAATTCTATAATTGCTCTAATTTGATCCTCATCTAAATTACCAGTTTTTTCTTTTCTATATCTAGCTATAAAAGGAACAGTAGCTCATTCAGCTATAAGTTCTAAAACTATAGATACCTGAAAATCTTTAAATTCTAAAGCAGTTGAAACTACCTCAATATAATTTGGAATTTCCAAAACAGTTCACTTAAATTCTTCTTCAATTTTTTCTTCTGGCATGTTTGTTTGTTAAATAAATATTATGCTTATTTTAAACTTTTAAATTTTTTTTGCAATTAAAAAACGAAAATATAATTTATTTTCATTTTTTTATTATATTTTTAAATTCATCATTAGTTAATCATAAATCTGAAATAATTGTTTTTATTACTCATTTTGAAATATTTTTTCCTCAATGATTAGGTACAATAATTACAATTCAATCATTATTTATCCATATTTCATGACTTCATTTTCCTTCTCTTTTAAGAAAAAATCATTTTTTATTAATTCTTTTCTTTATATCTTTATAAGTCTAATTTAATGTTCACATATTTTTATAATTATATAGATAGTTCTAATTTTTTAAAGTTTGAAAAACTTGAAATTCATTTTGTTTCTCTATTTATAGTTTCTTTTTTTATATCCATAACATTATTATAAATATCCCAAAAATTTTCCATTGCTTCTTCCATTGTACTTCAAGTTGCATATACTCATTGTATTCAAATTAATTTTATAAAAAATCAATCTTTTTCCTTTAATATTTGAAGTTTCATAATACTATAATTATTAAATTATTAAATTAATTATACATCAAATAAAATAAAAGCAAAAAAAAATTGACTTTATATATATAATTATTAGAATAAAAATTGCTGGAGAGCTGTTTGATGGTTGCAGTAATATGTAAATGTTTACTTGTCAATTTTTTCACTAACAACTTCCCTTAACTTGAGTAGATGTCGTGTGTACTGTCTGCTCTATGCAATTTAATCCTGAACCTTGGTTTTTTACAAGGTTCGGGATGTTTTTTATTTCTCTAAAATTTCACTTTTGGCATCTTCAATTTTTTCATCTGTGATTATCTCTATCTTATCTCACAAATACTTAGGTTTTGAATTAAATATTTCTACTTCTAAAAAAGCTTTTATTCTAGCAAATACTTCCCTTCTTTTATTATAATTATCAGCTACATATCTTTGAAGATTTGTTTCTACTCAATAAACATTTAATCATAGTTTTGAAGCTATATACATAGCTCTTTTTAAATGAAAATCTTGAGTAAATAATACTAGATTATCTGCTCAAAATATGTCTTTTGCTCTGTACAGAGAATCATATGTATCAAATCATGCATAATCTAGGTATATATCATCTTCATCAACTCACAAACTCATTAAATATTTTTGCATTGCAACAGGTTCATTATAATTTTTTTTTGAATTATCACCTGATACTATTATTTTTTGTATTTTTTCTTTTTTATAAGCTTCATGTGCAACCTTCAATCTATCTTTTAAAATATCAGAAGGAATTCCATTATTTTTTACTGAAGCTCAAAAAACAAGTCATACATATTCCCTATCTAATCAATCTACATCATAGTAATAATGAGTTTCTGAAAAACTAAGCACATAAAAATTTATTCATGTTATACAAGCAACAATCAAAAATAATAGTAATCAAAAATATAATAATTTTCTTTTCATAAATTATTTTATTAAATATTCAAAGTGTCTATATAAAAGAGGCATAGAAAAAACAAAAAATACAACTATTAAAAATAGTATTCTTGATCTTGTGAATAATGGTTTTTGTTTTTCTGAAACTTCATTATTTTCTCACATAAAAAAGACTTAAAATATATTATTTATATTTTACGTCTTTTTTAATTTTTTACAATAATTTTTGACTTTTATCCAATTATTTATATTCTAAAAATAAGTTGTTTTATTTGTAGTACTCTGGAGGATAGGCCTCTATGAGACTATTTTTTTTAAAATACCTTAAAAAAGGAGGAAAGGATGATCACATTTTTGTTACTTATGTTAGTTGGGTTTTTAGCTCCACCTGGGTTACCTCAAGTTTTAATGTCTAAACTGAAAACCCATTGGTTATTAAGTAAAGACATCGGATTTGTACTAGCTAAACCAGTTTTCGGAATGGAAATTTCTATAAAACCGTCATGGAAGAAATTCCAGAAGAAACTGAAAAACTATGTAGCAATTTTCCGGGGTAAACGCTACAACTCTCTTAACAAGGGCCTTTGGCAAGAAAATGGATTAGTTCCTGTCTGATAATATAATCAAAATACTTTCTGTATTTTAGATTGTGTTATAATAAGATAAAAAGGTTTTATCATGCAATATGATAAGACCTTTTTTTTATTCCTCATACTTCCTAAACCAAGTAAATTGCTTCTTTGCATAGTTTCTATTATGTTTTTGTACAAGAGCTATACATTCTTCTAATGTAATATTTCATTCTAAATGATCTATTACTTCTTTGTATCCAATAGTTTTCATTCAAAATTGATCTTTGTTATATGTTTTTAATAATTCTTTTACTTCATCTACTAAACCTTCATCAAACATCATTCATACTCTTTTATTGATTCTGTTATATAAATATTCTCTATCTTTTATTTCAGGAGTTAAAAATAATACATCATATTTTAATTTTTTATCTTCTCTAAAATAACGTTTAGACTTTCATGTAAGCATTTTTACTTCTATAGCTCTGATAACATACCTAATATTATTAGGATGCAATTCAGCAGCATATTCTGAGTCAATTTTAACTAATTTTTCATATACATACTCATTTCAATATTTTTCAGCTTCATCTTCTAATTTTTTTCTAATTTTTTCGTCAGCCGGAATTCATGTAACCTTGAAATCATATATTATACTATCTATATATAACCCTGTTCATCAACATAAAATTGGTATTTTTCATTTAGAATATAGCTCATCAATTATCACTTCAGCTTCCTTTTTAAATTGTCATACTGAATATTCCTGATCAGGAGTTATAATATCTATCATATGATGAGGAACTCACTCTTTTTCTTCTTCAGTAATCTTCCCTGTTCAAATATCTAAATATTTAAATATCTGTCTAGAATCAGTTCAAATAACCTCAGAATTTATTTGTTTAGCCACCTCAATACTCATACTAGTCTTTCAAGAACCAGTAGGTCAATAGATAACAATCATCTTTGGAAGAGATGATTGTTTTTGTAAGAAATTTTGTAGTTTTTGTTTTAAGTTCATAATTGTTTATCAAGAGTATTAAATATTTTTGATACTTTTTCTTTTCAGTTTTTTTCTAAAGATTTTACTTCTTCTTTTGATAATGGTTCAAATTCAAATTCTTCTATCATATTTTATATTATAGTTATATATTAATAAAAATCAATTACACCTCATTCCTCCAAATATCTTCAACATTTTGTCTTTTTCTAATCTCTTTAATTTCTCAATCATTTTGAATTAATACCTCTCCTGCTTCAGGAAAAGAATTATAATTTTTTGTACTCATAGAAGAACAATATGCTCATACTCAATCTATAACAAATAAATCTCAAATACTTGCTTTATTTAATTTTCTTGTAGCTAATCCCTCTGGATCTCAAGATGCTGGAGTCCAAATATCTCAGCTTTCACAGCAATGTCCTGCTACAATATATTCTTTTGTTTCTGTTTCATTATTTATTACAAAAAGTGGGTGTTGTGATCAATACATACTTGGTCTTGTAATTTCTGTCATTCATGAATTTACTTTGATAAAATTATTTCCTTCAGATCATGTATCACAAACATCTTGTACTTCACAAATTAAACTACAACTATTTGCTACTAAATATGTACCAGGTTCAATTTCTAAGTGTAATTTTCTTCATGTTTGTTCATAAAAATTTATAAAACTTTGTTTTACTTGATTTCAAACTAATTGTAAATCTGCAGTTATTTCATCTGGCATTCTTCATATTTTAAAACCTCACCCCAAATTTAAAGTATGTACTTGTGTAAATTTTTCTACAATATCTAAACTCATTTTTGCTACTTTAGACCAGACAATTGGATCTGATCAACTACCAATATGAGTATGTATTTTTGTAATTTTTAAATCATATTTCTTTGCAATTTCTAATACCTCATTTATGTATTCATACCATATTCAAAAACTAGATGATGGTCATCATACATTTGTTCTATTTGTTCATCATGATCAAAGTCATGGATTTATTCTAACAGAAACCTCAGATCATGATCTTATTTTTCAATATTCTTCTAGTTGATGTAAACTTGTTGCATTATAAATAATTCATGAGTTAAATACTTCTTCTTTATTATTTGGTAATTCTTGAGCTGTTAATTGTATTTGTTCTGATTTTATTCAAGCATTTATTGCTCTTTTAATTTCATAAGCACTACTAGCATCTATTTGTATTCCTAGTTTATTAAAAATATTTAAAATATTTTTATTTGGACTTGCTTTCATTGCATATCTAACTGTTAATCCATATGCATTTGGAAAATTCAAAAATTCTTCTGCTTTTTTTGTTAATTCTTCTTCTGAATAAACAAAAACTGGTAACTCAAAATTATCTCATACCTGAGTAATTTGTTCTCTATTTAAAAATTGTAAATTCATAATCTTTATTTTAGGTAATAAATTATATGTACTAATATCCGAACCCATCCCCCTTTGGGTACTTCCCTTGGAAAGGGAAGAAATTAGATTTCTCCCCTTTCCAAGGGGAGTCCTGTAACGCAGTGAAAGGGAGGGGTTAGAAATAATAGACAGTATTATTTTACGTAATAAACCCCTTCAAACGAAGTTTCAGCTGGTCATTTCATGATTACTGAATCTTTTATATTTCATGACCATTTAATCTCTAATATTCCTCCTTTTAAATTTACTTTAATAAATTTATTTTTTTCTAACACTCAATTTAAAATTCAAGCAACCACTGAGCTACAAGCTCATGTTCAACAAGCAAGTGTTTCAGCTGCACCTCTTTCCCATACTCTCATATTTATTTGCCTATTTGAAACTATTTCTATAAATTCTACATTAGTTCTGTTTTGGAAATTTTCTGTATTATTTTCTATAGGTTTTCAATATTTTTCTACGTCAAAATTTGCTAATTTTCAGTTATCTAAAAATATTACTGCGTGTGGATTTCACATACTAACTGTTTTTATATCAAAACTTTTATCTCTAGATTTTATTTTTAAATCTTTTATATCGCTTGGTTTTCACATATCAACAGTTACATTGTTTCAATCAATATCCAAGTTTAGTATTCAAACTCATGTTTCTACATCAATTTTCTTTTTCCTACTTAATTCATGATCTACTAAATATTTCATATAACATCTTATTCCATTTCCACACATTTCAGCCTCTGATCAATCAGGATTGTACATTCTATATTTAAACTCTGTATCAATTCACTTTTCAATAATAACAATTCCATCTGATCAAACCCCAAAATTTCTATGACATATTTTTTGTACTAATTTTTCATTTAATTCTATATTATTTTCTTTTAAATATTTATCTTCAATCACTATAAAATCATTTCAAATCCCATGCATTTTTGTAAATTTTAATTTTTTCATTTGTATTTTTCTAAAATATTAATCCATTTTTTTCTTGGTTCACTATCCATTTCACAAAGTGGTAATCTATATGTTTCTTTTATTATTCATTGTTCTGCTAGTGCTACTTTTATAGGTAAAGGATTCGTTTGAATAAATTCTCCATCAAAGAATTCTCATAAATCATTGTTTAATTCTTCTGCTTTATCATAATCTTTTTGTAAAGCTGTTTTAACCAAATTTGTCATAGTTTCAGGAATATAGTTTGACGCAACGGAAACAACTCAAGATCATCACATTTTTATCAAATCAAGAGTTAAACTATCATCTCAAGATAATACTACAAAATCTTCATCTAGAGTATTTATAACTTCTTGCATTTGTTCTAAATTTCAACTTGCTTCTTTTACTCAAACTACATTTTTACAGTTTTTTGATAATTTTAATAATGTTTCTGTTTCTAAATTAATAGCTGTTCTTCAAAGAATATTATAAACAAAAACTTGTTTAATTGTTGAATCCGCTACTGCTTTAAAATGTCTATATAATCATTCTGCTGTTGGTTTATTATAATATGGATTCACTACTAAAAACGCATCTATTCAATCAATTTTATCAAACTCTTTTGTTGCTTCTACAGAAGCACTTGTTGAATTTGTTCATGAATTTACCATTACCAAACATCTTTTATTAATTTTTTCTATTCATCTATTTACTATTTTAATTTTTTCTTCTTTAGATAATGTTGGGCTTTCTCCTGTAGTTCAAAGTAATAAAATTCATTTAACTCCTCAAGCAATTTGCATTTCAATTAAATTATCAAATGCTTCATAATCTACTTCACTATTTTCTGTAAATGGAGTAATTAAAGCTGTCCATACTCCTGAGTATAATTCTTTATTTTTCATAATATATTTGTTATTTAATTAAATCCCCTATCCAACTTTCAACTTCATAATATCAATTTTTATCACTTAACCATTCTGCTGCTAAAACTGATCATAGTGCAAATCCATTTCTTGATCTGGCTGTATGTTTTATTTCAATAGTATCAAATGGTGAATCAAAATATATTGAGTGTGTTCATGGAACACTTCATCATCTTGTTGAAGAAAAGTGAAGCTCATTTTTTTCTGGTTTTCTGTCTAATCTTTCTGTTACTAGTTTATCTTTTCTATCTAGGTTATCTATTACACACTCAGCAGTTGTAATTGCTGTACCGCTTGGTGAATCTATTTTTTCTCCATGATGAAATTCATGTCAAAAAGCATCATAATCTTCTACTTTATTCATTATTTTTGAAGCTTGTTTTAAAACTTCCCAAAATAAGTTAACTCAAATTGAAAAATTTGAAGCCCATAATAATGCTCAGCTAGAATCACTAAAATATTTTTTTACTTCTTCAATATTATCATACCAACCAGTAGTTCAAACAACTGCTTTTAAATTATTATCTGCATAATATTTCATATTTTGCATTGCAGCTTTTGGTATTGAAAAATCAATAATTACATCAAAATCTATTCAACTTAAATCATCAAGAGATTTTACAGTTCCATTATAAGGGTCAACAGAAGCAACAACATCATGTCATCTATTTTCAGCTTCTGTGTGTATTATTTTTCACATTTTTCAGTATCAAACTAGTACTATTTTCATTTTTTTGTGGTTATTAGTTAAATTAATAATTCCCCTATAATCCCCTTTATTAAAGGGGATGAACTACAATTTTTTTATGTTCTATTCCCCCCTTTAATAAAGGGGGGGTAGGGGGGATTTTTTTCTATTTCATTATCTCTTGCATTATCTGCACCGCATTTAGTGCTGCTCATTTAAGAATTTGGTCACCTGACACAAATAATTCAATTCATTTTTTTCAAAATACTAAGCTTTGCCTTATTCTTCATACTTCTACATCGTATTTTTTAGATGCTGTTAATGGCATTGGATATTTATTGTTATATATATCATCAACTAATTCAACTCATGATGAATTTTTCATCAATTCCTTTACATCCTCTGGATTAATATCTTGCTCTGTTTCTAAAACAATTGACTCACTATGCGCTCTAAGTGTTGGAATTCTTACTGCTGTACAGCTTATTTTTATATCATTATCATGAAATATCTTTTTAGTCTCCCAAGTTACTTTCATTTCTTCTTTTGTATAGTCATTGTCCTGAAAAGTATCAATATGTGGAATAAGATTAAATTCTATTGGATGAGCAAACATTTTATTTTTATTTTGGTCCCCATTTAAATATGCTTTTGTATTTTCAAGTAATTCATCCATTCATTCAGCTCAAGCTCAACTAGTTGCTTGATAAGTTGATATAATAGCTTTTTTTATTTTATATTTTTTATGTATTGGATACATAGCAACTGAAGCTATTGCAGTTGTACAATTTGGATTTGCTATTAATTTTGAATTTCATATATCATTTGCATTTATTTCAGGTACAACAAGTGGAACATTATCATCATATCTAAAAGCTGAAGTATTATCTATTACAATTGTTCAAAATTCATTTGCAATTTTTGCCCATTTTTTACTAATATTTCAACCTGCACAAAAAAATGCAAAATCTATTCACTCAAATGATGAATCATTCACTTCTTCTATTGTTATTTGTCAAAAAGGAGTATCTGTTTTTGTTCAAGCTGATCTAGCTGAAGCTAATAGTTTTAATTTATTTACTTTTATTTTTTCTGCAAATAAACATTTTATAAGTTCTTTTCAAACTGCTCACGTAGCTCATAGTATCGCAACATTTATCATATTTTGTTTTATTTTTTATGAAATAATTTATCATGTAATATGTTTAATATTTTTTTAGAATGTTTTGTTTCTATAAAAATAGTAATATTATTAAAAGAAGCACTTTTTGAAACCAAATATACCTTATATCAACAAAGACTATCAAAAATACTATTCATTATTTCACATGTATATCAAATTCATTCTCAAACTATTGAAATTTTTGATAAATCCTCAATAATTTCTACTTCTCATACACTTTTAAAACATTTTTTTATATTTATTCCATGTAATTGTCTTTTTTTAACACTACATGTAAAAGATACTTCACTTGTAGCTATTGAATCTATAGAAACATTATTCTTAGAAAAAATTTCTGTAATTTTATTTATATATCAAACAAGTCAAAACATTGTATTATCATTAAAATGAAATAATGCGTTATTATTATTTAAATTAATTCATACTACTCATTTTGATTTGTGTTTACATATTTTTGTTCCTTTTTTTTCTGGTTCTATAGTAGACTTAACATATACCGGAATTTGTGATTCTATCATTGGAGAGATTGTCTTTGGATGAAGGACTTTTGCTCATGACAAAGCTAATTCCGCACATATTTTATAATCAATTTTTTCTAAAGCAATTGGATTTTTAATTATTCTAGGATCTGAAGAATATATCCCAGCTACATCTGTCCATATTTCAACACAAGACGCATTTAATACTGCTCAAAAGATTGTAGCTACATAATCACTTCATCATCTAGAAAGTAATATAGTATTATTATTATCATCAGAACCTGCAAATCACGTAATCACTGGAATAACTTTTTTTAAATTTGTTTTTCATATATAATTACTTATTTGTTGTTTTGATTTATCACAATTTACCTTTGCATCTAAATAATTACTATCAGTTTTTATATAATTTTTTGATAGGAGTTGTTTAGAATCAATTCATTTTATTTTTATAGCCTCCACTAACAATAGTGATGATAATATTTCTCAATAATATCAAATTACTGCTTTATATTTAGATGAAGATTCTCACAGTAAACTGATTCATTCAGAAATATATTTTAGTTTTTTAAAAACTCATTTAAAATTGTTTTTCCAAATCTTTTCAAATTTTTCTTTTCATACTATTTTCTCCAAAGTTTCTTTATGAGAATTTTTAAGTTTTTTGATAATTTTTTCTACTTTTTCTACTTTTTTTTCTAAAGCATATTCTGGTATAGATAATAAGCTATCAGTTACTCATGACATCGCTGAAACTACTACAAGTAATTCATCATCTTTATGAGAATCAACTACAATATCAGAAACACTAATTATCCTTTTTGCACTTCACATAGAAGTACCTCAAAATTTTAATATTTTCATGATTTAAATAAGTTAAAAAAATCCTGTCTATTATTTCTAACCCCTCCCCTTCCACTGCGTTTCAGGTACTCCCCTTGAAAATGGGAGAAATCTAATTTCTTCCCTTTCCAAGGGAAGTACCCGCAGGGGGATGGGTTATTTTTTTATTTTCCTAATAACCAATATTTACTTTATCCAAAGCATTTTTAACCCTATCAGCAAAATCCTTATCTTCAAAAGGAGCACAAACTGAATATCTAATAAATTGTTCTTTTGTTCAATCTTTTAATTCTGATCACACAAATGGTACTCAAACAAGTCATATTTCTTCTATCATCATTTTATTAAATTCTTCTGATGAGCTTATTTGTTTTCAGTTTAAATATTTTGGACACATCCAAAGTGTAAAGAATCAAGCGTCTGTTGGACAAGCTTCTTTAAATCAAGCTTTTTTTAATAATGGAAGCAATATATCTAATCTGTCTTCATATAATTTTTGAATATTTTTTAACTCTTGTTTTGAATTTTCATGTTTTAAATACTCTGGTATAGAAACTAGAGCTGGTCCAAATGGTCATGAATCAGCATTTCATTTAATTTTTGTTAATTCTTTGATAAAATCAATACTACCATAAGCACAGCCTAATCTCCATCCACATGCACTCATTGTTTTTGAAAGTGAAAATAATTCCATCCAATCTAAATCTTTATAATCCTTTGCTACTTCTGTTAAAGTTATATGATTTTTATGTACAACTCAAGCATAAGCTGCATCATTAACTAATCTAATTTTATGCTTAATACAATATTCTATTATTTCAACCCAATCTTCTTTATTAGCTCAAACTGGACAAGGATTCCCAGGTTTTACAGTTAAAATCATCCTAGGATGTTTGCCTTTATTTTTTATATTAGAAACTTTTAATTTAAAATCATCATATGAATATATTGGCCAAATGTATGATTCTTCTCAAAGATATTCAGACCAAATTCAAAGTACATCATAAGCTGGTGCATTTTTCATATATCCCTCATTTTCAAAATTTCATTCTAAATTTGCTCAACAAGCTATTGGTAATAATCCAAGCATTGGTTTTTCACCAGGTAATGCTAATCATTCTAAATGAGAATATTGTTTTGGTGATACTCATGTATGATGCTTCACAACCTCTTCTACATAGTCTTCTGGAGCTCAATTATCCATATATGTATGATTTTTTATATCATCTTTTAATACATTTTTTGCAACTATTTCTCTTAAAGTTATAGGTGGAGTTGAGTCTGGTTCTCAAATTGCAATATTTATTGAAGATCATTTTCAATTCACATTTTCATATTCTCTAATTATTTTTTTTATTTTCTGAAAAAGATTTTCTCATGATTCTGGTAAATATTTCATGTTATTTATTGTTTTAAAAATTATTAGTTCTATTATACATTGTATTAAAAATAATATAATTACAAAATCAAATTTTATAATTTTTTTCTATTTTCAAAAAAAGTTTTGACTTGTCTTTGTTTTTTAATAAGATAATCCCGCAAAGAAGTTTTTGCCATCATAGCTCAGCTGGTAGAGCATTCGCCTTGTAAGCGAACGGTCATCGGTTCAAATCCGATTGATGGCTCCATTTTTTTTTATATTGTTTCTGGGCAGATTCCAGAGTGGCCAAATGGGGCGGACTGTAAATCCGCTAGCTACGCTTTCGGGGGTTCGACTCCCTCTCTGCCCACCATTTAAAAACAAACACAAGCCCGGGTGATGGAATTGGTAGACATGTTGGTCTTAGAAACCAATGCTTCACAGCGTGCGAGTTCGATTCTCGCCTCGGGCACCATTTCTCAAAAATTGAGAAACCAATATATTTATATATTTTTGTTTCGTATTAAGCGATCAAATTAAAAAACAAGACTTATGAAGACTGGAATACATCCAAAGAGTAATGCAATCACGATTACTTGTTCATGTGGTAAAGAGTTCAAAGTTAACTCAGCATTAAAAGACGACACTAGAGTTGAAATCTGTTCAGCTTGTCACCCTTACTATACTGGTGAACAAAGAATCCTTAAAACTGGTGCAGTTGATAAATTCTACGCTAGACAAAAGAAAGCAGAAGCTATGAGAAAAAAATAATTTTCAAATTAAAATAAAACCTAACTTAATTGTTAGGTTTTATTTTTTTGAAAAATAATTAACTTTGAATAAGTCAAAATTCAAGGTTTTTTGAAAAAATCACTTCTCATATTTCATTAAATTGTTTTCTCAATAAATCAAATTCTATTACTAATGATCTTAAAACATTTTCTAAAAACAACTTTTTTTTATCATCAAATTCATTATTTACTTTTTTTTGAAAATTAGGAATCAATTTATAATACATAAAATTTAATATTTTATTCAAAATTATTGAATCAGATATATCAGTACTATTATTTATTAATTTATTTTCAATAATAGATTGCATTCCAAGCATTAATCTATCACACTCATTTTCAACAATATTTAAAAATGAATCAATAACTTTTGAATCATAAGGATCATCTGGATCAATATTTTTTTCAACCTTAACAATACTAGTTGATAATCTAATCAAATCTCTAATTCTAGATAAAATAATTTTAGATTTTTCTTTTTTTAATAATATTCATAAAAAATTTTCATTATTAATTATACCATTATCAAATTCATTAGGATAACTAGTAACTAATATTATTTTTGTTTTAGATTTTACTTCTTGTAATATATTTAATATATGAGTTCAGTTTGTAATTTTTTCTCACTTAAAAAGTTCATCTCAATATGGCATTTCATGATCCAATAAACAAAAATTAGGTTCTTTTTTTAATATACATTTCAATCAACTTACACAATCATACTCCCTATAAATCGACAATTTTCATAATATTCATTTAGCACATTTTTTTACATACATAGTATGTAAATCAACAACTCTACTATTATCATCAATAATTGCACATGATCCATCTGGTAACTCTTGTCACTCAGTACATTCTACAATTAATGGTTCGTTATTCATGTTATCTGTTTATTATTTTATTAATAATATTTCTAAGAAATATTGCTTCAACTTTTTTATTGATTATAAGAAATAAAAAAAAATTGACAAATAAAAAATATTTTATAGACTAATTTATGAGTTCTACAAAAATGTAGTTTGATGAAACGTCACTATAATGGGAGTTCCCATAATAGTTGGCAAAATCCAAAATCCCTTAAAAAGGAGAACTCAATATGGCCAGAAACAAAGGAAGTACCATATTTTCAATCGCTATCGCGTGCAGAAATGACTCCACGACCCGGGCCTGTGCTGGCACCTAATCACTGTCTGATTAGTTCCAGTTGTTAAATTTAGCCCTTTGCTGTTTTTACAGTATTGGGCTTTTTCTTGACTTTTTTGCTAAAAAAATTTGACTTATATTTTTTATCTATATACTATGTCTACTTTCTATATCAAAGACAGTGGGCATTTAGAGTAAGACCTGCCGAGATTATAGAGGAAAAGTTTAAAAAAATTTTTGAAATTTATAATAAAACTAAATCCTTTTTCTTTGATTGCAAAGAAGAGGATTTTTTATTTAGAAAGTATATTGTATATTATAATTAAGATATTATGGCTGTTTCAAAACAACAGAAAGCTGAAATACTAAATGACTTAATTGCAAAATTCAAAGAAGCTAAATCCATTGGTTTCGCTGCTACTAACACTGTTAATGTAGATGAATTTGCTGAATTAAGAAAAAATTTAAGAGAAGTAAATGCTACTTATAACTTAGCTAAAAAAACTCTTATGAAAATTGCTTTAAAAGAAGCATTAAATATAGAAATTGATTTATCTAATTTTGAAGGACAAATCGGTGTTGTATGTTCAAATGAAGATGCTGTTGCTGGTTTATGAAAAGTTAATGACTTTGTTAAATCATCAAAAGGTGAAAAAATCACTTGGGCTGCTTGTATATTCGACTGAGAATTAAAAGATCTTGAAGAAACAAAAGTACTTGCTGGATTACCTTCAAAAGATACACTACTTGGAAGATTGGTTGGTTCTATGAAATCTCCAATTTCTGGACTTGCAAGATTCTTTGATGCTGCATCTAAAGATCTTGAATCACAAGGTAAAGCTAAAGTTAGTGAATTAAAAGATGAAAAAACTGAAGCTCCTAAAGAAGAAACTAAAACTGAAGAAAAAGATCCTGCTAAGGAAGAAAAGAAAGAAGAAGTTAAAGCTGAAGAACCAAAAAAAGAAGAAGCTCCTAAAGAAGAAGTTAAAGTAGAAGAAAAAAAAGAAGAAACTAAAACTGAAGAAAAATAATTGATATTTAGTATGTTGATCCTCAGGGCAACTTGAGGGTTAATAACTAACTATTAAAAGTTAGATTCAAATATATTTTTAATTTATAATACAATATTATGGCTGAATTAAGTAAAAATGCTGCTAAAATCATGGATATGGTTAAAGATTTAACTATCGTTGAATTAAATGATTTAGTAACTGCTATGGAAGAAGAATTTGGTGTTTCTGCTGCTGCTCCTGTTATGGTTGCTGGTGGAGGTGCTGCTGGAGGTGAAGAAGAAGGAAGCTCAACTAAAACTGTTGAATTAACTTCTGCTGGTGCTTCAAAAATTGCTGTAATCAAAGTAATTAGAGAAATTACTGGATTAGGTTTAAAAGAAGCTAAAGGTATAGCTGACAACGGAGGTGAAATCAAAAAAGATGTTGATAACGCTGAAGCTGAAGAAATAAAAACTAAATTAGTTGAAGCAGGTGCTGAAGTTGAACTTAAATAATTTAATTTCAACAAATACTATAAAAAAATGTAAACTTATATTATTAAGTTTACATTTTTTTATATTCTCTAAATCATTTTTATAAACATTTTTATTTATAAATTTTTTCCATTTTTTTACCATAATTATTATTTTGTTAATAATTCAGTAGCACCGATAGGTTCTTCAAAAACAAATTCATAGTTAGAAAAATCTTCATTTATTTCCTCTTCAACTCAATTATAAGTATCAATATCCATCTCAACCATAACAGATTTTTCATCTTTTTTGATCACTTTAAACATAATTTCTTTTTTAAATAATAATTTTATCACAAATAATTATACTTAAAAAAAAATATTGCAAATTTTTATATGCTTTTTATATTATTTTGCTAATAATTTTTATTTGATTTTTTATTTTGAATTCATATCATGAATTCGCTTTTATTTTTTATCCTCGGGATTCGTCAAGTGGTAAGACAAGGGACTCTGAATCCCTCATCATAGGTTCGAATCCTATATCCCGAACCATAAAAAAACAAAACTTGTACAAATTGTACAAGTTTTTTTAAATTTGACTTTTAAGTATCTTTATTTATAATTTGTATATTATTTAATAATTATATATAAATGAGTACAGCTATCTTATCAACTCCTTGGAAAAACATGAGTAATGGAAAAATGATTGATGACTCAGTAACTAAAACATTTACTTTTGATAGTAAAGATGATACTGTTAAAGCAATGAATTCAATTAATTGAGAAATTTGAGAGGTTAGAGTAGATGAATTATCAATGAAAGATAATTTAATTATGGATACAAACGATAAAATATTTGTAATCCTAACCATTAATAAATAAATTAACTAATAGAAAAATGCCAATAACTATAACTACAACTCCTACATATAATATAAAAGATGATGAAATGATGGATAAAACATTATTTGAGGTACAAACACTTAATAATAAAACTCCAATTACATTTAAAGATAATAACAACTGAGAAGAAAGAATATGAAATATATCTGAAATATCACCTTTTAATAATTTAATAATTGATACTAAAGGTCAAACACATGCTATAATAAGTATGGAAAGTACAACTAAAAAATCACCTAGTTTAAAAACAGAAAATAAACCACTCTGATTAGAAAATAAATTACTAAAATCAGAAAATGAAAGACTACTAATAGAACAAAAAAATCTAATTTCAGATTATAATAAATTAACAAGAGAATTTTCAGTTATAGAAAAGAAAAATAGAATTATAGAAGAGATTGTAGTAATAATAGAAAAATGATTTGCTTGAATGTATTATCGAAAAGAAAATCAAGATATAGTCAGTTTAAAACAAATAAAAATTGAGATAGAAAAAATTAGATTAAAAATTATTAATTTCGAAATAATTAATAATTCAAAATGATTTGTTAGTAATTTAAAAACATCTTTAGATATTAATTTATTAGTAGAAAATTTTATAAATGATTTAGAAAAAAGTACTACATGAATTGCTTGAACTAATTTTCTTAAAAATACTAACTTACGCATATTAAGAGAAAAAATTAATCTATTTATAAAAAGTGTTAGAAAAAATATAAAAATTACTGAAATTAATTAAATTTTTAAAAATATATTTAATTTGACTTCCCCCATTATTTTAATAAACTCCAAATATATATTAACATATTATAATATATTAATAATACATAATTTATGAAAAAAATAATTTTATTCATATTCTTCACTTTAACCATAACTACATTATCTAGTTGTGAACAAGAAGCTGTTGTACAAAAACATTATAAAACTGAAATAGTAAAAACTGGTAGTTTAAATACTAGTATAAGCTATTCATCTTTTACAGAATGAATAACTGAAACTCTTTTATCTAGTAAATCTGGGTGAAGGATTATTTCCACGTTCAAAAATAAATGAGATAGAGTTAAAGCATGAGAAAAAATTGCTATTATTGACTCAGATGAAGCGAAAGTTTGAGTTAATACCTCAAATAATATTATTAATTCTCTAGAAAATTTAAAAATATCAACGTCCGAGACTTATGATGCACAAATAAAAGCAGTGCAGGAATCTTTAAATAAAGCAAAACAAACTCTAGAGTGAGTAAAAACTGAAAAAGAAAATACTCTAAATATTAATGCTTCAGAAATTGTAATTTATGAAAATAAATTAAATGAAACTGAACTAAACTTAGAACTAGTAAATAAAAATCTAAAAGAAACTAAATGAATACTTGAATTACAAAAAAATCAAATTTATAAAAATGCTATTAATGCTATTACCTCTGCTCTTATATTAGATACAAATATCATAAAATATGTGGATGATTTTTTAGGAATTACTCCTGAAAACAAAAATAAAAATGATAATTTTGATAAATATTTATCAGTAAAAAATAGTGAGCATCTAAAAGATGCTACAAGCTTATTTAATGAAGCAAACAAAAATTACATAGAATACAAAAATTATTATGAAAATTATATAGAAGATAAAGATGCTACAAATAAGCAAATAATTGAATGATTAAAAAAATGAAGAAATTTAGCTGAAAATATAAAAAAATTATTAAATTCTACAAATGATGTGATACAAAATTCAATAGATACTATATATCTAACTCAAGTAGAACTAAATAATTATAGAGAAAATATATATGCAATGTGAAACAGTATAGAAGCTTCTATTATTACTATTTCCTGAGAATACCCTATCTGATTAAAATGATCTCTCGATAGCATTGATTTAATAGAAAAAAATATAAACAAACAAATAATATTATTAGAATGACAAGTTAATCTTGCTAAGAAACAAGTAGATATTGCAAACACAAATCTAGAAAAAATAAAAAATATAAGTATTTCTAATATCGATACAATAAATACCAATAAAGAAATTTGAAACATAAACATATCTGAAATTAAAGCTGGTATTGAATCATTAAAAAAACAAAAAAACTCAAAACTTCAAGAAATAAATACGCAGATTCAAGAAGCAATTTGAAATAAAAACATATGAAATGTAATGATTTGAAATAGTGAAATTTTAGCTACATATAATTGAATTATCACAGAAAAATTTACAGAAATTTGACAAGTAATAGCATGATGATCACCTGTTTATAAATTATCTGATGACAGAAAAATAAAACTAAAAGTATCTCTAAACAATTCTATAATAAAAAATTTAAAATTAAAAGATAAGGTAAAAATAGTAATAGAATGAGTTTCTCACGATTTTGTTTGAAGAATATCAAACATACCTGATACTCAAGACAAAATTAGTAAAAATACTCAAATAGAAATTTTAATAAATAATTTCAAACACGAAATAATAGTTTGAAGTACAGCAAAAGTATATCTAAAAAACACTTCTGAAAGTTGAATTATAATACCAAATAAGGCTATTATTTCAGACTTTATGATTCCATCAGTAATGATAATAAAAAATAATATAGCTCAACTAAAAAATATAGAAATAATTAACGGAAATGATGATTTTAGTTTAATTGAATGAATAGACGCTTGAGAGATTATTATAGTTGAGGGTCAAGAAAATATTTGGGATTGAGAAAAATTGGAGTAAAGCCTATAATCCTAACCCATCCCCCTCGTACCTCGGGTACTTCCCTTGGAAAGGGAAGAAATCTGATTTCTCCCCTTTCCAAGGGGAGTCCTGTAACGCAGTGAAAGGGAGGGGTTAGAAAAATTGAAATAATTTTATTAAAAATAAACAAAACATGTTTCAAAAATTAGCAAAATTTTTTATAGAAAACTGAAAACTAACTTTAGTATTAGTTTTAGCTACCTTCGTGACTTGAATAGGTAGTTATTTTGCTTTACCTAAACAGTATAATCCTACAATAGTAGTTCCTGCTTTCGGGATACAAGTAAAAGCTGAATGATTAACTCCAAAAGAGGTTAAAACTTATGTAACTTCAGAAATAGAAAACAAAGTAATGGAATTAGAATGAATTGATGAAGTATATGGAGTTTCTGGTGAAGGTTATGCTTGAGTTATGGCAAAGTTTCATGTTTGAGTTGATAAAGAAAAAGCAAAAATTAGACTAAATCAAAAGATTAATGAAAATCTTGATCTAAAACCTTCTTGAATATGAATACCTTTTATAAAAGCTATAGATCCTGAAGAATTACCACAAATTACTTTTGCTATAAATACTACATCCGATATTTCAAAAGAAGATAAATATATATATCTTCGTCAAATTGCTAATATAATAAAAGAAGATATAAAGAAATTAGATAACATCACAACTATGAATATAGTATGATGATATAAAAAAGATTTAATTATAGAAGTAGATACAAAAACTCTTGAATCTAGAAATATAGATATAAATACAATAAGTAACACAATAAAAACAAATAATATAAAAAAATGAATATGAGATATTAATCTAGAATCATGAAAAAAAATATTTATAAATGTTGATTGAAAACTTAATAGCATTAAAAAATTAGAAAAAACTATTATAAAAAATAGTTTTTGAGAACAATTATATCTAAGTGATATAGCAGAAATTAAATATTGAATAAACAGAATAGATGCCGAATCTACAATAGATGGAAAAGAAGCTGTATTTTTAGGTTTTTGAAAACAAGTATGAACTAATGCAGTGAAAGTAACTCATCAAATAAAAACTAGAATAAAAGAATTAGAAAAACAACTACCTAAAAATATTGAAATAAATATTATACAAGATGAATGAAAAACTGCAGAAAAAGCAACTAATATGCTTGTAATGAATTTAATACAAAGTATTTTAATTGTTGTGATTGTGCTAGGTTTTGCTCTTTGATTTAAGAATTCATTAAATGTTGCTATTAGTATTCCATTAACTCTTTCAGCTGTATTTATAGTATCTCTAATTATATGAGAAAATATTAGTAGAATATCACTATTTGCACTTATCTTGGTACTATGAATGTTAGTTGATGATGCTACTGTTGTAGTTGAAAATATTAATAGACATCTAAAAATTAGATTTAAAACATGAAAAACAAAACTTGAATCAATTTTAATAGCAATAAAAGAAGTTCAAATATGAGTAGTACTTTCAACTATTACTAGACTATTAGCTTTTTGAAGTATGCTTTTTGTAACTGGAATGATGTGAGAATATATGTGACCTATCCCAAAATTTGCATTGATTGCATCTGTATTTTCAACTGTAATTGCTTTGAGTGTTAATCCGTGGTTGAGTTATAATTTGAGTGCAAAACCCCTCCCTAACCCTCCCCTACAAGGAGAGGGAATAGCTTCAAGAAACAAAAAAAAGAAAATAAATATTAGAAAATATTATTTATCTTTGATGGAAAAATTTTTGTGAGATGAAAATAAGCAAAAAGAAAAGAGAAAATTTGTGAAAATAATCTTTTGGATAACTTTATTTTCTGTTGTACTTGGACCTATATATTTGTGAATATTTAAGGCAAGAATGCTTCCAAAATCAAATCAAAATCAAATATATGTTTGGGTAGATGCACCTAGATGATGGTCTGTTGAAAAGTTAAAATTAGTAGAAAATGACATGCATGATTATTTCAAAAATGATGAAATGATTGATAATATATCAGTGACTATATGACAATCATTTATGGATGACTTTGCTAATTTGTTTCGTGGAGGTAGTATGAGAAATTCTGAATATCAATTATCAAGTAGAATAAACTTACTTAGTCCAGAAAGCTATAAAGAAAAGACTTGAAATAAAAGAATTTCTTCTGAAAAATATACAATTGAAACCAGACCAAAACTAAGAAGTTTTTTACTAGAAAAATATCCAGACCTAAAAATAAAATTACTTGAAGATCCTCCTGGACCTCCTGTTAAAGCTACATTTCACGCAAAAATAAAATGAGATGCAAATAAAAAAGATTTAAAAATATTTACTCAGAAAATTCATAATAAAATAGGTGAAATTGCACAAAAAGAGAATCTTGAAGATTTATACAACAATTTCCCTACTACATACAAAAAACTTAATCTAGTCATTGATCACGATGCTTTAAATAATGCTTGATTAAAAACAGCTAATATTACATCTACTCTTTCTACTATTTTGTCTGGAAAAAACATTACACTCTCTACAGATGATAATTCCTTAGAAGCAACTAATATTATTTTAAAAGTAAAAGATGATGAAAAATCAAGTACTGATATACTTGATACTATAAGTTTTTTAAATGATGAATGAAAATATATACCACTAAGTAGTATAACTAAAAAAAGAATTAGTTTTGTATGAGCAACGATAGAAACAGACAAAAGAGAAGAAACCTATACTATCTCTTGAGAAATGTGAGATAATTCTCTAATTTATCCTCAAATTAAATTAATATTATCTTTAATGTCTAGTGATTTTTTAAGCGATGAATATAAAATTTCTTCAGCAACTCCATATAAAATTAATTTCACTTGATTAAAAGATTGAAAAAATTATACAGTAGAGTGGTGATGAGAATGGGAATTAGCTATGGATACATTCAAAGATTTATGAACAGCTATGCTTTTAGCTTTAATATGAATATATTTAATGTTAGTATGACAGTTTAAAAATTTTAGAGTATCATGAATTATTATGATAGCATTTTTGCTTTGATTTATATGAGTATTTCCTTGATTCTCTCTATTATATATATTTAACAACGAATATTTCTCAGCTACGTCTATGATATGAGTTATAGCTCTAGCCTGAATAGTCGTCTGAAATTCTATTATCTTGATAGAATATATAAATATAATGAAAGAAAATGGGCTTACTATAAAAGATGCCTTACTAAAAGCATGATATACTAGATTTAAACCTATCTTACTAACATCTCTTACAACAGTTCTTTGAGCTGCGACTATAATATGAGACCCTGTATGGAGCGGTCTTGCCTGGTCTATAATATGGTGATTGTTAATTAGTTCGATTCTAACTCTTATCATTATTCCAATATTTTATTATGATAGTCAGAATAGTGAATGGGAGTAAAATCACAAAAAAATACTAAATCAATTAAGATTTAGTATTTTTTTTAAAGTCTATTATTTCTAACCCCTCCCCTCGTTCCTCGGTACTCCCCTTGGAAATGGGAGAAACAAATTTCTTCCCTTTTTAAGGGAAGTACCCGCAGGGGGATGGGTTCAAATATTAGTTCAATCTATTCTTATTTAAGATCAATATTTACACCAGGAACATCAACTTCAACTCAACCATCAGCATCTACAGAAACATCAGCTCAACCAGCATTAACATCTACTCCACCATCTTCAGTAACATCAACAGCAGCAGCATCACCAGCATCAACGCTAACAGAACCTCCGTCAACATCAACTTCAACTCAACCAGCATTTACATTAACACCTCAATCTTCTGTTACATTAACATTAGCTCCAGGAACATCAACTTCTACAGCACCATTGTCTTCAACAACTGTTTTTCCACAAGACACTACTAATAGTAATAAAGATACTAAAGCAACTTTTTTTGTTAAATTATTCATAATTTTTTTTGTTATATGATAAAAATATAATTAACATGAGAAAGTATATATAAAAATCAAAAAAAATAAAATTAAAATTGAATAATAAACTCACTTCCCTCTTTTTTCTTACTTTTAACCACTATTTTCCAACCATAAATATCAGATATTTTTTTTACAAGAGACAATCATATTCAGTGTCATTCAATATTTCTAGATTTTTCTTCTATAAAAAATCTATCAAATATTTTGCTTAAATTTTTCTTACTAATCCCTATTCAATTATCTTTTACGATTAATCGATTTTTCTCTAAAATTATTTCTATTTTTCATCAACTCTTAGAATACTTAATTGCATTTCAAATCAAGTTTGATAGTAAAATATAAAAATATTGTTTATTAATTGTTAAAACTTTTTTATCTATTTCTTTAAAGTTTATATCTATCTTTTTCTTTTTAGCTTCAGCTTTATAGTCATTTATTATTTCTAATATTTCAGAATCCAAATTTATTTTTTCTATATTTTCTACACTATTTATGTTAGAAAGCTCAACTAAACTTTCTATTAAATGATCAAGTCTATTTATTTCAATTAATCATTCTTTTACAAGAGTTTTATCAAATTTTTTAGTTGCTTTTATTAGCTGCAAATTTGAATGAATAATAGATATAGGAGTCTTAAGTTCATGTCAAGCATTATGAATAAAATCCTGCATATATCTTAAATTCCTTTCAACAGGTTCTAGATTTTTTGAAACAAATTTTAATCATATGTAATAAAATACAACAGAAAACATTAGCGTTATAAAAACAAATCAAAAAAGATCTGTGAAATAATCAATAAAACTATATCTTAAATTTTTTACAAACAATACATCAAACTCCTTATGATTTTCTTTTACAAATATTTTTTTAATTAAATATCATTCAGATTGTTTTATTTCAGAGTATTTATTATTTTCTAAAGCATCTTCAACAATACTAATATTTAAATTATCAGTAACATTACTAAAAACAAGCTCATTTTCATTTTTATCAATAATTATTAGATTAACTTTGTCTTCAGGATTAACAACATTTAAAGGATTTGATAATCATCTTCTCATTCTAAAAACTCTTTTTCATACATCATATACTGAAATAATATCTTTCAACGAAATAAATTTATTTTCTACTTTACTTGTAACAGAATCAAAAGATTTTTTTTCATTATAGGTATAGTTATAATATTTTCATGTAAAAAACACCCACTCTAATAGTACAGCAATACCAAAAACCAATAAGGTAAATATTATTGTTAATCTTTTTTTTGTATGTTTTAAGCTTGTATTTCTCATTACTTATTTATTATTAAATAATAAAAATCTTTGTGTACTAAAATTCTAACCCCTCCCTTCCACTGCATTACAGGACTCCCCTTGAAAATGGGAGAAATCTAATTTCTTCCCTTTCCAAGGGAAGTACCCGAAGGGGGATGGGTTAGAATTTTAGTACACTTAATTAATTATATATCAAAATCATTTCTTAGTCTCTATTATTTCTTTTCACAGTTTTTTTCTTAAATATCATATATAAACATCAACTGTTTTACTAAACATAAAATCTCAATCAAATTCACCCCATACGTGTTCATATATTTCTTGTCTGGAAACAACTTTTCACTTATTCTGTGATAAATATTTAAATAAATTAAATTCTAGTGTTGATAATTTAATCTTTTTATCTGATTTATAAACTTGAATTTCTTCTAAATTTATTAAATAATCTCATATAATAATTTTTGTATTAGATTTATTTTTTAAATTTCTTCTAGTTAAAGTCTTTATTCTAGCTAACAGTTCATCATAATCAAAAGGTTTAGATAAATAATCATCTGCTCAAATATCTAGTCATTCTATAATATCAGTTTTACTTGATCTAGAAGTCAACATAATAATTGGCATATTTTTACCTTTTTCTCTAAGATTTTTACATACTTCGAGTCAATCAACCTCAGGCAAATTTATATCCAAAATTACAACATCATAAAATTTAGTTGATGCTTTTCTTAATCAATCTTTTCCATCAAAACTAACATCAGCCTGGATATTTTTTAATGCTAAAAATCTAACTAAATTTCTAGATAAGATTTCATTGTCTTCTATAATTAACACTTTCATAAAAATACAAATTATTAATATATTTGCTATATAATATAACTAATATATTAAATATAACTAATTAAATTAAGAACTAATTAAATTAAGAACTAATTAAGAAATAATTGATTTTTATTAAAATTATAAAAATACCTAAAATTAATTTTTTAGGTATTTTTTTGTTAAATAATAAATTATCTATGCATAAATCATCTTCTTCACATTTTCATTCAGCTATGGGCTCTATGGTCTTCAATAATAGCTTTTTCATCATCTGTTAATTCTTCTCAATCAAGTAATTTATCCATTGTATCCATAAATTCTTCTATTTTTGCGTGCCTTTCTTTCATTTCTTCTTTCCTTTCTGCTTTTTTTACCTTTATTTCTTCTAAAACTATTTTTTCATCACTAGTTAATTCTTCTCAATCAATCAATTTTTTTATCACTCACATATGTGCTTCTCTATCTACTCTCCTATTTTCGCTTTCTGCTTGTCTTTCTTCCCTATTTCACATTCTTCATCATCATCTTTGTTTTCACTCAATATTATTCCTCATTTCAACTTTATTATCACTATTTCAAAGGGAACCAAACATATTTGCATTCGTTCAAGACACAACCACACCTGCAACAATTGCAGATAGTATTAACAATCATACACTTTTCTTATTCATAAATCATTATTTTTAAAAAATATTATCTCATCTTATTTTCACTTTTATTTTAACAACATATTAGTAATCCTTTTTTTATTACTTTTAGGATAAATATTATTTTTAAAATTTCTTCTCTCTTTCTATAAGCTTATAAGAGTGTAAGAATACATAAATTTGTATCTTACACTTAGCATTCTATAAAACATATTTAAGAAGTAGGTAAGAAAAATTAAAAACAAAAAAAAGTCCCTCAATCCGTACACATGGATTGGGGGAGCTATAGATTTTGAACGCTTTTTAGGTTTTTCACGTTCAGTTTTTGCTAAACCATCAAACTATTAAAAATCAATAGCCGAGGTTACCTGGTATAAACTTAACCAGGATTTAATGATGGCCTGAAAGGATTGTTGTTAGGCCGATGGAATTTTAAAACATACAATGGTTGTCTTTAAAACATACAATGGTTGTCCTCATTGGAACACCTCCTTATTTATTTTTGTTTTGTATTTTACGCAATTATTACCAGTTTTATACTACGATTGAAATAATGTTATTACACCTCCTATGGTAGAAAGAATAAAAATTGTATATTAACTTCAGTAGGTCCGATTATTTTATTCGGACTCACATATAAATTTATAACATTAAATATAAGTAAGTCAAAACTTTTTTTGACTTACTACCTTTTTGACATTTTTTTTGACAAGTAACCGTTCAGTTATATTAACCACCCCGGACTAAAGATCCGGGGCTTTTAGT